>JANPKZ010000202.1:0-6391 GCA_031426295.1 Saprospiraceae bacterium | reverse complement strand
TTTGGTGATTACGACAATGATGGTTTTCAGGATCTGGCAGTTGCCACGACACGGTATGGCGGTATCGATGATCCGGATTATCTCTATCATAACAATGGCAATGACAATCATTGGATCATGTTGTCACTTGAAGGCACTACGTCTAACAGGTCAGGCATTGGTGCAAAAGTTTTTCTCAAGGCGGTCGTGCATGACACCGCTACCTGGCAAATGCGTGAGGTTTCCGCTCAAAGTGCCTACTGTAGCCAGAATGATCTGCGTGTTCATTTTGGCTTAGGCACGGCGGCCGTAGTTGACAGTGTTATTATCGAATGGCCATCGGGAATTATTCAATATTTAGACGGTGTGCTTCCTAATCAGGTCCTTGATGTCAAAGAAGGGATAGTCAGTAGCGTTCGTGATGAGCCCTCGCCTTTTGGATTAACTGTGTTTCCAAATCCGACGCATTCAATTATTCAACTGCAGGCGAATTTCAAGAGCGTAATAGATAAACTTACTTTGGAAGTTTACAGTGATACGGGACAAATTGTATACACAATCTCTTTGTCACATGTAGCAAGTCCATGGCAGTATAGCCTGGATCTCACGAAGCTTCGATTGATACCGGGTCAGTATATTATCAGGATAAGCGATGGGAGATCGGGGGAGGAGAAGAAGGTTGTTTTTATTGAATAACGCCCTGTGATTTATAAAAAAACAAAGCGCCTTGGTTTCCCAGGCGCTTTTTGCTTTAGGGGTCGTATGGTTTTCAAATCCATTAAGGTTTTGTTAAGAAACCTGGCCTTCACCTCGGGAACCATTCCAGACAACATTTGATTAGGCACAGCAAGTTTGAACATCACCCCTGGAGCAATATTCGGTTGCACTCCGTTAAAATCGCTTTACAACATTAATTTGCACCCGGATCATTTTATTCCTCATCAAGCTGCTTTTGAATAATTTCTCCAATTCAATTTATGATTAACCACAACTCTAAGCTTTTGAGAGTATTATCAGGATTTGTCTTCTTTCTGTTGCTGCAGACTATTATTTCCGCCCAGGCCTCTTTATGCGGTGGCAGCCTGGGAAGTAATATTTTCTCTGATGGAGATTTTGGTAGTGGTAGCGCCGTCGTATACCCTGTTGATCCTAAGCTGGCACCTGGATTTATCTATACCACGCAGGTGCCTCCCGGAGATGGCAAATACACATTGACCAATGATATGTCCAAATGGGCCTGGCCATGGCCGAGCTGGTTGCAGGTAGGTGATAACAGTGATGATCCTTACGGATATATGATGGTCATAAATGCAAGCGAGTCGCCCGGCATCTTTTACGAACAACTGATAGACAATGTGTGTGAAAACACCATGTATGAATTTTCAACAGACGCGATCAACCTGATCCGGAACAATATCGGAGGGCATATATTGCCTGACATCAGCTTTTATATTAATGATGTACTCCAATACACCACCGGACCGATACCGCAGGATGAAACGTGGCATACGTATGGATTTACTTTCACTTCCGGCACCGGACAATCCGCGTTGAAATTAACGCTGCGAAACAATGCACCCGGCGGTGGTGGTAATGACCTGGCTATTGATAATATTGGTTTTCGTGCGTGTGGCCCGGATGTAAGCATTAACCTCCAATCGGGAGGAAAATATTGTGAAAGCGAACTACCCATGTTGACAGTCCAAATGGATGCGGATACGGGTTTTGTGCAATGGCAGATAAGTGATGATTCCTTAAACTGGGTTGACCTCACAAACGCAAATACTTTTATCTACCAGGTTCAGGATGTATTGCCAGGGAAACAGTATTTCAGGTTTTTATATGCCAATACACCATCCAACCTCCTCAACAGTAAATGCAGGATTGTATCTGATCCGATACATTTTGAAATCCTTCCTTCTTACTACACTGCGTCTACCACGATTTGTGAAGGGCTGAGCTATACGTTTGGTGACTCAATCTATAATGAGGCAGGATTTTATCAGCATGTTTTTACAAGAAATCATCAATGTGACAGTATCGTTACGCTTGAATTGATATTATTTCCTGATCCGCCTATCATAACGGACTACGAAATCGTACCACCTTCATGCGAAGGTGCAGAAGATGGAACCATCAGGATCCTTTCCGTTACCGGTGTCGAATCTCCTTACAAGTTTACAGTCAATGAATGGGTCTTTCCATCTTATTCTACTTTGACCGTAGCTGCAGGTGTTTACACGGCGATTGTCTCTAATGAATATGGTTGTTACGATAAACAGGAATTAAAGGTTGTTGATGGACCGCCATTGCAGATAAAGACGATAGAAGATACTTCCGTTCTGTATGGAAAACATGTGATGTTGGCCACCTCATCCAATCTTCCTGTAACACAGGTTAGATGGACCCCCGGGACTCATATGGATTGTTCAACATGCCTGTCAACAGAGGTTATCGTACGAGATACGATGACTTATATCGTCAGGGCCACAACAGTAGGTGGATGTGAGGATAAAGATTCCGTCACGATAGCTGTCATACACAAGCCTTTGCGCTACATCCCGAATGTAATTACACCTAATGGTGACCAGGTCAATGATGTCCTTGAAATTATCATTGAGTCGGTAAGCTTTACATCGATTGATCAGATCGTGGTGTATGATCGTTGGGGTGGGTTGGTTCACCAGCAATCCCATATCATGCCTGCAGATGTGTTGAGGGTCTGGGATGGGTATACTGCGAGAGGTCCTGCTGCAGCCGGTGTTTACATTTACAGTATTGATTTTACGCTAAGCGATGGGACGCGGGAGCATATCAGGGGAGATGTGACGGTTATCAATTAACACATAAAATATAACTTTAGGACATCAAAGAACGCTGTATTGCGTTTGGTTTGATGGTAAGCATAAAAAATATATTCAACATTCAACTTCAAGAATCATGACAAAATTCATATTTGCATTCATCCTCTTTATTTCTGCGACAAGTGTTTTTTCACAAAGCAAAGATGTGAGTTTGACGCCCGGTGCCCCAGATGCTGTTCTCAAAGGTTTCATTAAAAATTATGGCGACGCAAAAGCGACCTGGAAAGAAACAGATGGCATTTACGAAGCAAGTTTTAAATTGATCAATATGCCAGCCACAGTTTGGTATGATTCCACGGGTCATCGGACGAATGTTGTGGTTGATATAAAAGCGGATCAACTACCTTCCATCGCGCTGTCCTATCTCGACAGGAATTATCCGAAAGCAAAAATTATGCGGGCTCAAAAGTGGACTGATGATAAAAAGGTCAGTACGTTTCAGGCTGAAATAAAATTGGGTACTGAATTAAAAAATCTCTTATTCACATCAAGAGGTGATTTAATAAAAGAGCTTGGGAAGGAATGAATTCCCAATTAATGTATGACATGCACTCTAAGCGCTTTTAACCCTTCGACACCTTGCATAGTTTCTAATTGAAGACGCTCCCAATTTGGCTGGATCAGGTTTTTCTTAACCAGATAATGAAAATGTTTTTCATAAGCATCTGCCTCCTGATCCTGCGTATACACAATAGATATAAAACCTGGTTGGGTAAGCCGTTCAGAAGTGCCGAATATAACTGACTTGTCAATCCTTTTTTTTAATATTTCATACCTGATATTATAGGATCCCAACACATCAAGCCGTTTCTCATCCCACCGGAATTTTAGCGTGACAGGTGTCATATAGGCCAGGATCAGGGGTGCAATAGTAATCTGGTTTTCATCCTTTTGTTCTGCATCCCTTTGGATTGATGCTGCTTGTGTCGGGTGGAGCAGGTGCTGTATTTGAGGATGAAGCGCATCCACCTTCTTCATGATCTTACAAGTCAGGATCAATTGACGTAACCGCAGGTTATCCAGATATAACGGATCTAAATGGCGGCCATTTGCAATGGAGGATCCGGCATAAATATTATACTCTATACCATCGGTTTGGTATTTTTCAAAATAACTTGGGTACAATTGCTGCAGGTCCTGTTCTTCATCATTAAGACAGTCAAGCATGCATCGAATTATTAATGAAATGGCTTCCTCGTATCCACGCCGGTGTAATGTGCATATACCTGATTCCGCACAAGTTTCTTTATAGGTCTTTGTTAATGCCTCCAATTGGGGATAATGCTGTCGTAAATGGTCTATGACCGGGCTGAGTTCCGTGCGTATAAAAGATGCGATCCCTGCTTCGTCTCCTGATGAAAAATTGATTTTGATTTTGTCAATGAATTTCTCTACATCGAGTATCAATACGTCGAGGATATCCAGCTTCACCAAATCATAACTTTGTTGAAGGACGCTCAATCCCATTTCCAGATTGAATAACAAGTCCTGTGCAATAGCTTTTCGCCGTTTTTTAGACGAATTGCGGATGTCAAGAGAGCCGTAGAATGGATATATATTTTCAAAACGTATATCCGGTTCATGCTGCCATTTATCCGTGCTATGCAGCAATTGGATGGCCTCTTCCCGAAAGCGCCAATGGATGGCAGGATGAATGGAGGTGAATTGTTGCAGCATCAATGCCTCCACTTTGTTTTCATATTCTTCCAGTTGATTCTTTTTAATGGCAAGAAAATTTGAAACTTTCAGGTTATAATCAAATGTGTCGAAAACTAATGCTACGATTGATAAAAAAGTAATTTCATACAACATCGTAATTTTGGTGTACCCCTCGCTTGCTGGCTTTAACAGGACAACCAGGACCATCCATGGTAACGTTGCCAATATAAATAACAACCTCTCTTTGTGTGACATCGCAAACATCCAATTGCATATGAAAACAAATGCCATGTAAATAATAAGGCTGTCCCTGTCCAAAAGGACCAGTATGCCTTGTCCAAATAAGAATACATAACTCATGACCACCATCCCCCATATATGTAGACCTCTTCTCAGCCTGGTGTCAATAACCCATGGTTTATGAAATGTCATTGTCCAGGCTGGCACCAGGAATAAAAGCCCAAAGAGGTGTAAATAAAAAAGGTAGCGATTGATATCGTGCGTATAAAAGTCGTCCGATTTCATCCTGATATAATCCAGTGGCAGCAAGAGCAAGCTCAGACAGACACCGATCCAGGCAGCGACCTGGATCCGGTCAATACTTTTTATGTCTTTGTAGGCAACAAATTCCCTTTCCAAATCAGCAGGAACTCTTGTTCTAAACTGAAATGCCTGTCGAAAAAAGGAAAAAAGTTGGCTTCGATTTATACTCATTGCCGTACCAATTGTCAAGGAAGGTCTTAAATTTTAAGAACCCAGCCAAAAGTTTGATTTGTTGCAAAACCTGAACTCTTCCATCACCTGCATTCTTTTGTCTTTACTATATACATTTCAATGTGTCATTCGAAGATCCCACCACTCATTTTAACTTCGTGGAGAGGGAAAGCATGAATCGTTTGGTTCTGCTTCCTCCGGGTTAGATCCACTTTTTCGCAAGCAATATATCTGTCATGAACTCATCCGGAGATACTGATTTATACGTATTTGCTCTTCTTGTGCTGAGCGTGTCGAAGTAAACGTTGATTAAAGAGATGCGTGATCTCAAATTCGTTGCTTTTTTATAATTTGGCATCGCCCAAAAGACCATGCGATTTATAATCAACTCCTTCTTCTGCTTGTTGCTTTGCTTCAGCGTGCCCGTTAATGGCCAAACTGAAGTAGACTACGACGAATGGATATCTCTTCTTTCGATTAAGGAAGACCTTCGTACCGAGAATTATATAACTGTGGAAGAAGAATTTCTTAAGGTGGATTCATTGCAGAGATGCAAAGTCCTTGAAACACTTAAATTAAAAGCAGGAAATAAAAACAAGCGCCTCACCATAAGGCTAATGTTGCTGGAAGCTTATTATCCAAGTGGATGCGTAACCATTGAAACCGCAAATGAAATACTTGAACATGCATTAACTATTGCGTATGAAATCCAGGATGAGTTGCTGGCGTATCAGATTTATTTTGAACTGACATGTAATTATGTAATTGTTTCAAAATATGGGCAATCTGTTATGTCTGGTCTCATGGCAAAAGACCTGTATGCCAAATTGGGTAAGAAAAAATTCTTTCCTGTACGAGTTGTTCTACAAAATCTCGCGTTTAGCTTATATCATTCAAGGGAATATAGATCTTCCATTGACATTGCGTTATTGTTTTTGCGCCCTGATAAAAATTACTTACGTGTAGAAGATACCCTCCCCAGAATTTACCATCTTTTCGCCTGGAACACAGTTGGTTTAGCATATACTAAAATTGGTAAAACAGATTCTGCATTCATTTCTTTCGACAATGCCCTGGAAATTGCTAAAATGGATAATAACACATTTTGGACATCACTTGTTACGGGCAATAAAGGAGACATTCTGTTTAAGCAAGGCAAAATTGATTCTGCAGAA
>JANPKZ010000201.1:0-2063 GCA_031426295.1 Saprospiraceae bacterium | reverse complement strand
GATTAAAATTCTGGAGGGAAGGTCAGAGTTTTAAAGTAGTGAGTGGTTTATTTACACGCAATGAAAAATCGATACAGAAATCCAAGATCCAGTTGATCCGCTGGATTACATCGCCACTCAAACAGTTGTTTGGGATCTTCCAGATGAATATTTATCAGGCGACAAATATTGAACAGGATACAGACAAGTCGCTCGTGATTCCGGGATGTTATGAACAGCAGGTCAATCACACGCTGGACATGATCGTGCCCGGATTCAGGAGTGCGACATTTACGCCGCACAAGATGGATGTGTCTGTTGTGTACAGGATGGTGTTGCTGCTCGGATTTTTACCTGCGTTATTTTTTGGATTGATGGCGTATTACAATGATGGGTTTACGCAGTGGTTTCTGGTGCTGATATTTCCGTTAGCTATTTATATGGGATATCTGTATCAGCGTAAGCGTCGGTTCCAGATCCATGAAGATTACATTGTATCCGAAGGAGGTATCTTCGGACGCTCCTATAAATTAGTTGAGATATTTAAAATCCAAAGTGTGACGATTGAATCCTCGCCGCTCCAGCGTATGCGTGGATTGTCCTCGCTACATATCTATACTGCGGG
Source organism: Saprospiraceae bacterium (assembly GCA_031426295.1). GTDB lineage: Bacteria > Bacteroidota > Bacteroidia > Chitinophagales > Saprospiraceae > Opimibacter. Next base: position 1,459 of record JANPKZ010000201.1, on the reverse strand, counting down.
CGGTGATATCAGTTTTCCGTTCCTGAATGAAAAGATTGCGCGTGATGCCAGGGATTGTATCATGTACCGGGTGGAGGTGGATCATCATCATTGGATGTAATCGAATGTAGATTTTAGATTTTAGATTTTGGATTTTCGTTTTTTAATTAGTGTAATTAGAGAAATTAGCGGCTTTTTTAATCGCTAGTGCTCAGTATAAATTTTGGAGTGTACCGCGGCTTTACCGTGATTGCAAAAGACTTTCGAAATTGATCTTCTCGCTCACGATCTCTTTTATTTTCGACACATGTACACGGTCCTGTTTTAATGTATCCCGTTCACGTATCGTTACCGTCTGATCTTCGAGGCTCTGATGATCCACCGTCACACAATACGGCGTACCGATTGCATCCTGTCTGCGATACCTTCTACCGATCGCGTCCTTCTCATCATACTGGCAGAGGAAATTATATTTCAGGTCATCAAAAATCTTGCGCCCCATGGCTGTGAGATCATCATTGTTCTTCAGCAATGGAAGGATCGCACATTTTACAGGCGCCAGTGCCGGATGAAATTTCAATACAATACGTGTTGAGTCCTTTCCATCAGCATCAGGTACATTTTCCTCTGTGTAAGCAGTACTCATCATCGCAAGGAACATACGGTCCAGACCGATCGACGTCTCCACTACATACGGCACATACGATTCATTTGTTTCCGGATCGAAGTACTGCATCTTCTTGCCGCTGAGTTCCTGGTGGCTGCTAAGGTCAAAATCGGTACGTGAGTGAATCCCTTCCAGTTCCTTAAATCCAAAAGGAAACTGGAACTGCACATCGACAGCAGCATTTGCATAATGCGCCAGGTTTTCGTGATCATGAAAACGCAACTTCGATGGATCGGTACCTAATGAAAGATGCCATTTCATACGGGTCTCCTTCCAGTAATTATACCATTCCATTTCTGTGCCTGGCTGAATGAAGTATTGCATTTCCATTTGTTCGAATTCACGCATGCGGAAAATAAACTGGCGTGCGATGATCTCATTCCGGAAAGCTTTACCAATCTGCGCAATGCCGAAAGGAAGCTTTTGACGTGTTGTTTTTTGAACATTGAGGAAGTTGACAAAAATTCCTTGGGCCGTTTCCGGACGCAGATATAATTTGCCTTCTTCGCCTGCAATATTTCCAAGCTGCGTGTGGAACATTAAATTAAACTGGCGCACATCGGTCCAGTCGCGTGAACCACTTACAGGGTCAGCAATTTCTAATGCTTCAATAACAGCTTTCAGTTCTGGCATATCGCCTTTGCCCATCGCGGTCACAAAGCGATGATTCAGTTCATCGTGTTGTTTGATGTAACCTGCGACACGTTCGTTTTCTGTCTTGTATTTATTCTCATCAAAAGAATCGCCAAAACGTTTTTTTGCTTTTTCAATTTCTTTATCAGCTTTGGCCATGATCTTCTCGAGGGCTTCTTC
>JANPKZ010000200.1:0-1854 GCA_031426295.1 Saprospiraceae bacterium | reverse complement strand
TAGAAGTGGCGCCGGTATTGGTGACGCGATCCAGGTTATGCTGGGAGCAGAAGTAAAATCGATCGTCGTGATGTTTGCCTATGATGTCAATGTATCAAAACTGTCGGCAGCAAGTGGCGGCGCAGGCGGTATCGAACTGTCTGCCCAATATATAGGCCGCATCTACAAAAGACCAAAACCGGATCCGATTATCTTTTGTCCAAGATTCTAATTATGAAGGTGAGAACCATATTGTTTAGCTGCGGCCTGATGCTGGCCGGGTTGGGTCTATCAGCACAACCTATAACAGAAGTACCCGTGTACATGATGATCGAGACTGCTGAAAAAAGCATGCTCATCCCCGATTATTACACAGCGCTCGAATGGTATGAAAATGCCTATAAAGAAACGCGTGATCCGGATATTGCGATCAAGATCGCCAACCTCCAAATAAAGCTTCGTGACTTTGCACGCGCTGAGCGCTGGCTCGAACGTATCGTTGAACGCGACCAGGGTGAAAAATATCCTGACATGGTCTTCAAATACGGCCAGGTATTAAAAGTGAATGGAAATTACCAGGGTGCCATCGACGCTTTCAACCACTATGCCGGATTAAATGTGAGCGATTCACTTTTGGCGTTGGCAGATAATGAAGTGGCCGGTATTCAACTGGCCATGCAATCAAAACCACCCATTGATCTTGTAGTGGCAAATGCAGGCAAGTCTGTAAACTCATCATATACCGACTCTGCTCCTTTTATTGGCCGTGATGGTAAATTGTACTTCGCATCCTTTCGCAGAAAAGAACTCATCGTACTTGACGGAAAGGAAGGTGATTATTATTTCAAAATTTATGCGTCCGAACCCGAAGACGATGGCGAGTGGGATGCTGCAAAAGCCCTGGCAGAAAAAATAAACCGTGAAGGATATCACACAGGCAATCCAAGTATTTCAAAGGATGGCACCAAAATGTTTTTTACACGATCATTACTTACAGGAAATGATCTGACGGAAAGCAAAATATTCGTGAGCCCTGAAAGTGGAGGCGATTGGGGAGCACCCGTAGAACTGGGCGGCATCAATGGAGACTATATTGCAAAACAACCTAGTCCTGGAAATCTCTTTGGAAAAGAAGTTTTGTTTTTCTCTTCTAATATGCCGGGTGGCAATGGTGGATTTGATATCTACTATGCAGACCGTATCTCAGAAGACACATATGGAAGACCTGTTAATCTTGGCGCTGGAATTAATTCCACGCTCGATGAAGAAACACCTTTTTTCCTCAATAATAAATTATACTTCTCCTCAGCCGGTCATCCGGGTCTTGGAGGCTTTGATGTTTTCCGTACAGACTGGAGCGGACAGGATTGGGGTAAAGTTGAAAATCTTGGAGCTGGATATAATTCTTCCTACGATGATCTCTATTTCTCGGTGAATGAAGAAGGAAAAATTGGATTCCTTGTATCAAATCGTCCTGATGAAGAATCACGTTCTGTAAAATCAAAGACGTGTTGTGATGATATTTATCAATTCCATATTCGAGATATAGTTATAGATCTTGCTATAACCGTGTATGAAGGCAACGTACCATTAACTGGTGCAAAAACAACTTTATTTGAAGTTTTACGTGGTAAGCCTGGAAAATCATCGCAGCAAACAAATGAAAAAGCGCATGAATTTGCATATGGTTTAGATCAGGACAAAGCTTATAAAGTCCTTGTTGAAAAAGAAGGATATGAGTCTAAAGAATATGAGTTTAATACAGTTGGTGTTACTGACAACAAAACAATCCCTCTAATTGCTAAGTTGGTGAAAAAACCAGAAAATACTTCGGGTATGGAAACTGTAACCATCAATGAAGCGATCCGTCTCAAC
>JANPKZ010000199.1:0-6461 GCA_031426295.1 Saprospiraceae bacterium | reverse complement strand
GAATTACTTTTTTAGGATCGGCGTCAAAGTGAACAGGTAATCTTTGTAGGGTCATACGTATTTGGTTTTTGTTTATTCCTTCTGGCCTGATGCGGCCATACTCTGAATAAAATATTTTTGAAATATCAGATATGCTATGATGATCGGCATGGCCAGCAATGTGGCACTGGCCAGCTTCATTCCAATTTGTCCCAATGATCTTCCGCCCACCGCAAATAATGTCACCAGCTGCGGCATGGTCATCAGTTTTTCATCGCGGATCACTATGATCGGCCACAACACATCATTCCAGCTCGTCATGAATGTAATGATGCCTACAGTGATCAATGTCGGAACAGATACAGGCCAAAGGATTTGAAATAATATTCGGAATTCATTACAACCATCAATCCGAGCAGCATCTATCAGATCCTGTGGTACGGAAAGAAAATGTTGCCTGAAAAGTAAGATGGCAAATGCATTGAGCAAACCCGGTATGATCAAAGCAGCAAATGTATTTGTCCACCCGAACGTTACCATTAATATATAATTCGGGATCAAAGTCAGCTGAAAGGGGAGTGTCATCGTAAAGATGATCAGGTAGAAAATAAAATTCCTGCCTTTAAAATGATGCTTAGCTAATGCATACCCTACCATCGAACTGAATACCATAACACCAAACGTGACAATCCCCGAAACTACAATACTGTTGAGCAGCGATCGTAGGATCGGAATACTTTCAAATAACTTGGTATAATGTACCAGCGTAAAATTTATCGGCAGCAATGTAATGCTCGTTATACTTCTTTCTTCCGAAAGGGATGCGCTGACCATCCAGATAAATGGATATAAAAACGCAAAAGATGCGAGTGTCAGAAGCAGGTATAAGATAACTTTTTTCATGCCCTGTTTTTATCAATTACCCTGCGCTGAATAAATATGACAACCAGTATCAGTAGTGCAAAGAAGAGTCCGAGCGTTGCCGCATACCCCATGTGATAATAAAAGAATCCCTGCTTGTATATATAGAGTACTGATGATAATGTGGAATTAAGCGGACCACCACCGGTCATCACATAAGGTTCGATGAAGAGAGAAAATCCTCCGATCGTAGAAAGGATCATTACCATGACGACAGTGGGATTGATTACCGGTAATGTGATATACCAGAATTTTTGCCAGCTGCTCGCACCTTCTAAATCTGCAGCTTCATAAAGTGATTTTGGAACAGACTGCAATCCTACCAGAAATAAAATAATGTATAGACCAACATTCTTCCACGTTGCCATGATCGCAATTGAAGGCATTGCCCACACAGGATCGATCAGCCAACCAACTTTCTCCAAACCAAACATCATCAGGATCTTGTTGATCGAGCCCATTTCGTAACCATACAATTGTTGCCACATGATCGTGATCACAACACCTGATACAACTACCGGCATAAAGAACGAGCCCCTGAAAAAAGCACGAAACCAGATCTTCTGATTTAGCGTGAGGGCAAGTCCAAGCGCGATGATAATTTGTAATGGAATATGAATACCCAGGAAGACAAGCGTATTGCGGATGGATTTAAAAAAGTAATCATCCATCAAAAGTTTTTCATAATTCGTCAGGCCGATATACTTCATCGGTCCAATAATATTCCATTCATGAAATGTGAGGAATATTGAAAAACCAACCGGAAACAGCACAAACACACATACATGAATGATATATGGCGACACTAAGAGATAGCTGTTGATCGTGGCTTGTTTCATCAGGTGCGGCTAGTCGAGATAAAGTAATTCTACAGCCTTGGCTGCATCCTGAATGGCTTCTCTTGGATCTTTTTTCCCATAAACCACACATGCTTCATATTCCTGTGAGATCAGGTCAAGCACTTCTTTCATATGCGTCTCACTATCGATCCCACGCACATATTTTGCCTGCATGGCAAACGGCATAAGTTGCGGATGCGATTCCAGGTACGAAAGAAATAATGGATTTGTATCCAGGTCTTTTCTTCGTGGCATCTGACCAGATATTTCAAGAAAATCCTTATCCGCTTCCGGAGATAAGATCGTCTGTAAAAATTCCCATGCACTCTGCGGGTCTTTGCATGTACTGAATATCACAATGTTCTTTGGGTCACCATATGTATATCTATGATGCAAAGTCGTATCCGGAACAGGCACTTCTTGAAATTTATATTCAAATCCATCCGGCTTAAATTTGTCATTGTACTCGATTGTCCAGGGACCTGTAAATGTGACGGCAAGTCGACTGGCGAGAAATGGATCACTCTGTCCTTTTAATTGTTCGCGTGGAAAATATCCGTTACCGTATAGTTTTTGCAAAAATTCAAAAACAGCGATACCATGTTCATTATTGAAAATTGCTTTGCCATCTTTCACAAGCGGCATCCCGCCTGATGCAGCATAATATAATGGCAGGAAATTAAAAAAGCGTTGCCACCAGATTGCTCCTGTTTCACTGATACCGAGCATGAGATTTTGTTCTTTCAATTTGGCTCCTGCTTCGATATAACTTTGGTAATCATTCGGCACGTTGTTAATTCCAACCTGTTCAAACAATTTTGGATTATACATCATCATGATCGGATTCACCTTCCATGGGATCTGGTAGATACGTCCATCCTCAGATGTTATCTCACGAATTGTATTGCTGTCGCATCGCTGATACATGAACTCCATAAAACCATCAAGCGTATCCAGTGCTATCAATACGCCACTTTGTGCAAAGTCTTCCACATCACCCTGCCACATGTTAGCATAGATATCCGGAGTAGTCATACCGACCACAGCAGCCAGGATCACCTCTTCACTCGACTGTCCTTCCGGCACCGGTTGAAAAACAAATTGTTTGTCTGACCGGCCTGCATTCCACATATCAATGTACTTGCGCGAAAAAGCGATCTCCTGTGAATTGGTCGATGACCAGAACACAAGGGAGTCGTCCTGATGCTTCTGATCACTGCACGCAGAGACCAAAATCATGATCATGCAAGCAAAAAATATGGTCCTGTTGAAGCTCATTCAGGCTTGGGTAAATATTTCCAAAAATGGACTTAACTAATTGATTATCAACATCTTCAAACAGTGTGGCATACCTAGGTGTGCCACACTGTCATAACTATTTCATTTTCAGGGTTTTAACCCGGTATTTTGACCGGATTTTTCCTGTTCTTTCATTATGACCTCACCACCCGCGTCCGGTACGAAGAAGGCTTGTCAACCAATATACTCTGCGCACCCGGGGGTATAAACTGCCCCGGCGTAATCTGCTTGTTCCAGTCAAATTTGCTCTTCTCCTGGTAGACCTTGCGAAACCGCATCGGCGAACAATCATGCGCCTGCTTAAACTTGCGGTTAAAATTGGCCATATTATTAAAGCCCGAGAGAAAAGCAATACGGCTGATCTGTTCATCAGATTCGATCAGCAACTTACACGCATGTTCGATCCGCATGGCAATCAGGTAATCCGAGAAACTGCGATTGGTCGCTTTTTTAAAAAAGTGACTGAATGCAGAATCACCGAGATTTAATTGTGATGCAACATCTGACATCTTTAATCCGCTTTCATGAAAATGTTTGCGGATGTATTGATAGGCAGCATGAAGTCGCTTGCTGTTGACCTGTACGGCATTGACATTAAAACCTTCACTGGCCAGGTATTCAAACTCATTTGCCTTCGACAGCTGATCGAGAAGCAACAAAAATTCCGTGGCACTTTCAATACCCGTAAGCTTTGTGAGATTTTGAATCCGTGCTTTTGCCAGCTTTCGCGCAGCTTCTTTAAATCGCACACCCCTTCCCGAATTGATCAGCAGGGATTGGATCTGCGCAAAAGGTTTTTTTGTCAAAAACGCTTTTTCAAACAAATGCATGTCAAACTGGATCGTAATCACCCTGCATGGATTTGAACTGCTACCCTGTTGTATCTCATCGTCCCATTTATGAAACAGGTATGGACCAATGAGCACAAGGTCTTCATCGTGATAGATCTGTGTTGAATCGCCAACAATACGCGTACCGGCACTCCCTTTCACGAAGGTCAATTCAAATTCTGCATGATTGTGAATCGGGTACTCGAAACCTTTGTTGACCGAGTCCAGGATCACAAACAGGTCGGAACCTGTCACAGGCGTTATTTCCTGATATACTTTCATAATATTAAGAATGAATCAAATCTGAAGGATCAGAATTTCATAAAAATACCATTCTTTTCATTTAAAGTACCAATTTGCTCCCGTGCCTTGAAGTATATTCACCTACCCAACCCATGCACTATCCACCCGTATCAGGAACCAGGTTCCGGAACGGATGAACACCTCTTTTAAACTATCATTGCATGGCAAGTATGTTACGTAAAAAGGCTTTTACGCTTCTTTTCTCTTTCGGATTTCTTTTGATAACCTGTTCTCTGACAGGCCAAAGCGTCGCCGTTTCTGGTACCGTGACCTCTTCGGAGGATCAGCAGCCTATGATCGGTGTCAGTGTCGTAGTCAAAGGCACACAACAGGGAGTTACCACAGATTATGAAGGTCGATATGCGATTGAAGTGGCGCCTGATGCCGTCCTTCAATTCAATTTTATTGGATTCCAAACTATAGAACAGTCAGTGGCAGGACGCCAAGTTATCGATGTGATCATGACTACCGATGAAAAGCTCCTCGAAGATGTCATCGTCGTAGGATATAAGAAAGAAATCAAAAGCAATGTTTCCAGCGCGATCTCATCTGTGAAAGCAAAAGACATTGAAAATCTGCCGATGCTGGGTCTCGACCAGGCATTGCAGGGTCAGGCTGCAGGTGTCCAGGTGACTCAGTCAACGGGAGCTCCGGGTGATGACATCGCCGTGCGGATCCGCGGCGCAGGTACATTAGGAAACAATAACCCACTATATGTAATCGATGGTGTTCCTACAACGGGCAACATCAATATGTTTGCCATAAGTGATATTGAATCGATACAGGTTTTGAAGGATGGTGCTTCCGCATCTATTTACGGCGCACGTTCAGCTAACGGCGTCATTGTCATAACTACCAAAAAAGGAAAGAGTGGGGCACCAACCTTCAATTTTGATTCATACTACGGTATCCAGGAAGCCAATCGGCTTCCGGAATTATTGAACAAGACAGAATACCTGACGATCCGCAATGAAGCGATCACAAACTCAAATGAGTTGCGTGATCCGATCCGTCAATTGCCTACCTACGATCCTGCCATTGTCGATACGTTGGCAGACACAGATTGGTTGTCCGAAGTTTTTCGTGTAGCACCAACTCAACGACATTCTCTTTCTGCCTCAGGTGGTGGTGAGAATAGCAGCTTTTATATCCTCGGTGAATATTTTAACCAGGAAGGTGTATTTCGCAAACAGGGATTTGATAAATACCTTTTGCGTTTTAATGGCGAATTAGGCAGTAAAAAATTTAAGATCGGAAATAACATTTCAATTGCATACACGAGCCGTGATGTAATTGGCAGTTCCGGTGATGGCGCAGGTCCGGGAAATGAACTGAGTGGAATACGTTATGCATTAATTGCCGCCCCTGTATTCCCTGTGTATGATGATAATGGTAACATCATTAAAACATCAGCTTTGCTTGGCGATCCATCACTGTATGGCGATGGCAATGCAAATCCGGTCGCATTTATCAATGCAACTGACTGGAATATTCAACGATACCGTTTGTTTGGAAATGTTTTTGCAGAATACAACCTTCTTGATAATTTAAAAATCAGGACGAATCTTGGAACAGACCTGCTATTCCAAAGTGAGACGATTTTTAAAGAAAGACTATCTGTTGCCATCTATGATCCTACTTCGCTCTCGCGAGGTAATGTCACAGATCGTAATCTCGTATGGAATAATACAATCGATTACGTTGAAGCATTCGGAGCAGAAGATCAACATAACCTGAGCTTACTGCTGGGTATGGAAGCAATCGATAATCACACCGATTATCTCGGCGCTTCCGCAAATAATTTTTTCAGCTCCGATCCAAACTTCCGTTTTATTGACAATAGCAATAATGAAGAACTTGGAAATTTAAGCGCGTCCGGCATTTCAACGGAATGGGGACTACTTTCTTTCTTTGGTCAGCTTGGATATAATTACAAAAGTCGTTATGTAGTAAATCTGTCAGTCCGTCGTGATGGTTCTTCACGTTTTGGTCCGGCTAACCGTTGGGGTACATTCCCCGCAGTATCTGTTGCATGGAATGTTTCACAAGAGCCATTCTTTAATGTGAATGCATTAAATACACTTAAACTTCGTGCCAGCTATGGACAATTGGGCAACCAGGAAATTGGATTGTATCCGTATAGCTCACTGGTGGAAACTGGTAACATCACATATGTGTTTGGTGACCAGGTCGTGACAGGTGCTCAATTAGTTGAGAATGGGAATTCAAATATTAAATGGGAAACAACGACTCAAACTGATTATGGTATTGAGATGGGATTCCTGGAAGA
>JANPKZ010000198.1:0-14145 GCA_031426295.1 Saprospiraceae bacterium | reverse complement strand
GTAAGATTTGTGATATTATAAGTACCACCTGCGGATGGTATCTCAGTTCCTGCCGGATTGCCGCTTGAGGGTCCACTCCAACTAACATTATATCCCGGAGTACCACTGTTGGCAGTTACGAGTATGCTTCCGTTATTTCCACCTGTACACGTAACAGGAGTAGGAGCTAACATGATCGTAGGAGAAGGGCAGTAACTATTACTCCCCGGCACACTGACATTGTCAATGGTCATGGATTCGTTACTCGAATTGAATTGACCGCAGATCTGGATTTGGAGATTGGAACCAGTCAGGCCTGTTTGGGTGACTAGTTGACTCCCATTTTGATCCAATCCACTTGTGTATTGTATGGTGCCGGCTCCACCACCCACGATGTTTGGGATAGTGATGTAGCTACCGCCATTTATACGATACTTCACATTGATATATTCATCTGATTGATTGTCGAATCCTGTCCAGGCAAGATTTAAGGAAAATTGTGTGGCTGTATTCATTCCGATCACCGGGCTGGTCCAACAAACATCCTGATCAAAATCTTCTCCTACTAATGCTCCGCCACTTGTCCTGAAAAAATCATCAACATCACGTCCAAATAATGCTGGAGGTTGCGGAGCCCATGCACTCATGGTCCAATTGACAGCAGAAAAATCGTCAACAAAATTTGGCAGGTAGCCTTTGTTGGGAACATTGAATTGTTCGAGATATGCTACTGAAGGCTGAGTGCCAATACTTGCACTTGTAGTACTGCTGCAACCGCTTGCGTCTGTCACGGTCACAACATAACTTCCTGTACCTACACCGATCAAATCCTGTGCATCATTATCCGGATTTTCAGGTCCATCATTATTCCAATCGTACGTATATCCCGGAACTCCGCCACTCACGATCAGGTCAATTTCTCCATCCATTACACCTGAGCAGCTTGTATTTAGCACCTGTGTTGAAAGAGATAGTGCAGGAGCATTGGTGACGTTTGCGCTTGTGGTAGCAGAGCATCCGGCGGCATCAGTAACAGTGACAGTGTATGTGCCAACAGGTAATCCACTTAAATCTTGCGGATCATTGTCAGGATTTTCAGGGCCATCATTGCTCCAATCATATGTATATCCAGGAGTCCCTGCTGTGACCGTTAGATTGATTGCGCCGGAGTTAGGATTGCTGCAACCTACCTGGGTGACGATGGTACTCAGGACAGGTGCGGCACACCCTGTGGTGACGCCAGATTGTGGTACAGATACATTGTCTATGGTCACCATCTCCGCATTGGCATTGGTGAATTCACAGACTCTGATTTTTAGTGTATTCCCGCTAATGCCACCTTGTGTGACAGTGGTGTTTGAATTATGAGGGCCTGGAGGTCCAGAAAAAAGATAGGCAATAGTGGCGCATGCATTTCCACCGACCACATTCGGCACCATGGTATACGCACCACCATTGATACTATATTGAACTCTGATGTAATCACCCAGGCAAGTGCCGGCCATTGCATCTACATCAAAACCGACCCATGTCAAATCGATAGAAAATGAAACTGTGCCGGCTGCGCTGATATTCATCAATGGGCTTTCCCAGCATACTTCCTGATCGAGATCTATAGACTCTATGACGCCAGCAGCTGTGGTTTGGAAATAATCAGTCGGATCACGAAGATCAGTGATTGGGGTAACCATGCAACTGCCGGTGGGGTCCCATGGAGTCAATGTCCAGTTTACAGATGTCAGATCGTTCACACAATTAATTAAGTAGCCTTTATTGGGAGTGGGAAAAGTCTCCAGATATTGGGCTGAAACCATGGACGCTATACATACAAAACAAATCGCAGCGCTGAACCTTCGCCAGAAAACTTTAATCACAAAAGTGTATTTGGAAAAGCTTCTTTTAATTTTCATTGTTATTATTTCTGGTTATTTTAAAATATTAGCCGTAAGAAGTTTTCAGTGTTAAGTTTAAAATTGAACCTCAAGCTTATGCGTAAGATTCAGAGTTGCAGAACTTTGGCATGCCTTGGATATTCGTTTCACGCCACATTATATCATTCACGCCAAAAACCCAGGGTATCTGATTTCATCATTAAAGGTTTCATTTTTCTTTTTGCCTTATGCTTTTCACTGAACATGTATTTTCACTGTTGCTGTATTCGTCTGTAGATCACTATCGGTGATGGTGTATGTAAAGGAATCGTTGCCTGTGAATCCGTTTGTTGGATTATACGTGAACGATCCGTTTGCATTGATGACAAGTGTTCCCTGTGCAGGATTCGTGTTTGCTGTGACATTCAGCCCCGGGATATTATTATCGAAATCGTTTTGTATGACTCCGGTACTTGCCGGGACAGTCAACATCATATTTTGTGTTGTTGCATATAGATCATTGACAGCTACCGGTGTGGATTTAAAAGAACCGGCGAAAAAAGTGACACGTGGATCATTATTTAATATTACTTGCATCCCATTGTAATCAGCGCTTTGTGTATTATTAATTGTAGCTGTCAGTTTAATTCGGTCATTGGCGTCTGCAAATCCAGGTGTGCCATTATCAATAGATATGGCATCAGTCAGCATTGCGGTTGGAATACAATTCACTATTGATACAGGAAAAGTTGCTGTTTTCGGACAAGGTCCATTGGTATTGTAGGTGATTGTATACGGTCCGCCTGCAGTACTGGCAGAGACATCAATCATTCCAGTATTGGTATTTATAGACAATCCTGCTGTTGCACTAAATATTCCCCCGGGTGTTCCATATATAATGGGAAGAGGGTCTTCGGTACCCATCTGGCAATATGCTTCTTTGTTAAAAGCGAATTGAGGATATTCAATGGGAAATACAGTCAGTGTAGCCGGATTGGAATTTGCGACATTGCAGATATTAGTGAAGACTGCACGGTATTGCTTTCCATTATCTGCATACACAGCTGTAAATGTCAATGAGGTATTTGTTGCACCTCCAATATTAGTAAAACTCATTCCAGCGTTTGTACTTACCTGCCATTGCACTGTAGGAGCAGGGCTGCCAGATGCTGTCGCTGTAAAAGTCACAGAACCAGGATCGCATTTGGATTGACTTAGTGGATGTAGTGTTACAATGGGAGTCGTATTGACAAGAATACTTGCCCTGGAGGGAGAGGTTTCACTTGCAGGTATATTGTCCACTTGGGTATTTACTGTTGCTGTTCCTCCTGTGCCGTTTGAAGTAAAAAGTGCAGTTGCTGTTCCATTTGCCTGGATCGTGCTTTGTTGACCGGAAAGACTGCCTAAGGTAGTAGGGCCCCACGTCACTGGTAATCCGATTAACCTGGATAGATTAACCACAGGTATGGATGTGCCATCGGAATTATTCAAAAAACTTGTTGTAACGGTGGAAGTATTTCCCAGGTTTGTTGGTGTGGTATTACAAATCGAGTTTGGAGAAGATGTGGCTTTTAATTGAAGCCACGGATTCGCATCAAAGATGCCTCCTCCCGACGCCCCGATGCCGCCTGCCTGATTGCAGGGAGAAGTGGATACGCCGTTTACAGGATTTGTATTACAACCCCACCAGTTATTTTCAGCATTTACACTTCCTGCTGAGTTTACAAAAAGAAGACCGCTGGTGCTGGCATTGGTTGCACTGGTATTATTAAAAAACCGGTTAAAATGTATTTGAGGGATGGATACATTAGGAGAATTATTTGCAGAAATAGCACCACCTAATCCGTCGGCTGTATTGCTGATAAATGTATTGTTATTAATTGTAGCATTAAAAGGTGTAACCCCGGCTTGTCCTGTAAAAGCTAAAGCGCCTCCATTAGCAGTAGCAGCACCGGGAAATATCACACTATTCCCTGTAAATATAGAATTCGTAACACTCAGGACTCCAAAGCCAGTGCCTAATGAAGAACCAAATATTATAAATAAAACAGCCCCTCCATCAGCATCATTACTTACGTTATTTGTGAAAGTACAATTGTCTATAGTGAGGTTGCCTCTGACCTGCATATTAATAGCTGCGCCACCATACGCATTTGCTGGCAGCACATTATTATCAAAAGCGCAATTCGTAACCGTAAGAGATTCTCCTGATCCGCCCCCGGAACAAATGCCCGCTCCACCGAATGTATCTGATGTAAGAAATCCGTTTTGAAATCTGATCCCATTTACTGTTATGACCGGACTGTTAGTAGCTCCTGTAGGATTAATAAACAAAATCCGATCTTTATTTGCATCATTGACCATGTTAATGATGGTGTTTGCCGGTCCGTTACCATTGATAGTTATATTCTGTGGAGTGTTGCCAATGGTTATTTGGCTATTGGGTGCTGTTGACAGATTGTAGGTTCCGGTTGACAAAGTAACCGTGTGTGTTCCCCCCAGGTTGTCTGCTGCCATGAGAGCTGACCGCAAAGAAATTGTTGCACCTCCGTTAATTGCACCTGTTGCATTATTCAGTGATGAAATAACAGGATCTGCAAATGTGTTTGGCACATAAACATTTGCTAATCCATGATCAGGATAAAGGATTGAACATAAAACCACTGCACAATAAACTATGTTGCTGTGTGTCTGAATCTTTCCAAATGATTTCATTTTAGGAAATATGTTTAACATATTTTCAAAGCTTGCTGAGCTACAGTTGATCTATAGCACAAGGTCCATAAAGCCCTAATGCTTTTTATATTTGCATTTGATGTTCCTGTATTCACGATCGTTACTTTGTAACGGATCCGGTCAATGGCATCTGCTTTACCTGTTGCGCCATTATCGATAATAATCTCATCAGTTTGTGTTGGAGGAAGGCTTGTTTGTGCATTCATATTTATTCCCAGGGCCATCAATACACCTAAAAGCATGAATAGTCTGCAAATAGAATCATAGGTTCGTAAAAGTTTACTTTTCATTTTTACTTCTTATTGTTTGAAGGCTGCACGGATGAAAATTATGGATAACTAGGCAACAGGCATGTTGCACCAAATGTAAATGTGCCTGTACCCGTTTGTAAGACCAGCGCTGTAGGACTTGTTGGCATATTTCCATTCGCATTCCACATATTCGTCATCGGTCCTGTGCCCTGGATCAACAATTCATGAGAAGGTGTGGCAGCACGGCCCTGGAAATTAGCTATCGGCATACCTCCCACTGATGGTGGTGATACTATATTGTTAGCAACATTGCCACAGGTTTTATTTGTAAATGTAGACGATGAGGCACCCGCTACAACCTGAATATTAAATGCTGCGGTTGAAAGGACCGCTACATTGTTACCGGTAATCGTAGCATCCATACGTCCTGTACCACTATTGGCAACAGTGGTAATACCATTATCCAGGGCAATGTTGGATACAGTATTGTTCGTAATCTTAATTTTTACATCACCATCTGCACTGGCTACTGCGCGGATCCCCGAACCTGAGCCCGCAAGCGAACTCACGATATTATTATGGACCTGCCCCTCCATAGTTGAATTACCCTGCGCAAAACAATTGATTACTGTGGTTAACCTTGCCTTTACATTTGGATTGTCATGTATATTAAATTTTAAAACACTGGTACCATTGGATGCTACTTCCAATCCTGCACCTACGCCTGCCTGGGGATCTACGGTACAACCTGTAATATCAACAGTTCCTTGTGATGTGCTCTCCGTCAAAAACTGAACTCCATTGGTTTTGTCGCGCAGAAAACTACAATTGGTGATATCCAGATCGGTGATGGAAGTTCCGAGACTATTAAATTCAAAACCGTCAGCACCTGTGGCTGATGTTTGTGTATCATTAAATTGGGAACCACTGACAGTCATCGTCAGATTTTTATTGACATTATATATTACAGCTGCACGATCACCCGGAAAACTGAATGTGGAGTTGGTAATTTCAGCAGTACCGAATATATTATGTGCATATAGCCCGCTCTCCTCCACGTTGGTTCCGGTATTAGAGATAGTGGAATTCAGAATCTGCAAACCACTGGTCTCACGCACATTAATTCCCTGTTGCACAGTCGTGGTGATATCCATGTTATCAAGCACCGCGTTTGTCACAGCGTTAAGATAGATCGCAGCATTACATCCTGAATTATCTGATGCACCACAAGTACCAGCATCCACTGAATTGGCATTTGTAAAAATGATATTCTTTAATGTGATTCCTGATGCTGTTGTAAACGCAGCACCACGTGCGGTTATATTTTGAATTGTACCTCCTGAACCATTTGTTGAAGCACTGCCAACGATAGCAAACGAACCTGAAGTCCTCAATAAATTAATTCCATTTGTTGTGCCGGTAACAGATACACTTGTCAGCACCATGGCAAGGGGTGTAGCTCCTGTGGCTTTTGTGATCTCAATTCCGATAGCTCCTGAATTCGTAAAGGTGCCACTGGTGGTAGTAATACTACCTGTATTGTCAATCGCATTTAGTGCGCGTTGATTAGCATCAGGTGTTATGTCCAGATCTGCAAAAACTACATTGCCGGCATTATTAGCAAGATGAACACCCGTGCCACCTGTTTGTGTAATGTTAGCATTTGCGAATGTAACCCCATTAGCTGCTACTGCATTTTGAATATCGATACCCCGTCCGCCCGGATTTGTTATCGTAGTTAAACCTGTAATATTTGTCAGGCCACCCCCTACTGCATGAAGAAATCCCACTCCAGTTCCATTGGTTATGGACAGGGTGCCAAAGGTGCGTGTACCTGCAGAGTTATTCTGAAGAGAAATTCCATCAGTACCTGCAGCAATAGTTGTGTTCCCAAAATTTATATTCGCAGTAGTGGTTCCTACAAGAATTCCTTGTGTAGTTGATCCGGAAATAGTAGTACCGTCTGTAGAAGTCATCGAACCGGATACACCAGCAAGATTAATTCCTTGTGTTCCGCTTGACGTACTGGTGATGCTGATAAACGTAGCAGCAAGTGTTCCGGCAGACAGATTGAGTGCCTGCCCCGTACCACTCAGGACAACTTCTGATAATGTCAGTGTACCAAAATTGGAGCCGGTAATATCTGTTCCTGTCGTGTTAGCTACATTGATGCCTCTGACGCCGTTATTCATCGCTAATGCAATTCCATTTCCGGCAGCATTGGTTATAGTTGGCCGTGTGCCATTTATGGTAGGTAACGTTTTACTATTAGGTGCAAGAGTGAAGGGCAATACATTTGATAGGTTTGCACCTCCTGTATGACCTTCACCAAAAAGACGTTCTCCATTAGCAAGTGTGATTACACCCGTATAATCTGGTCCGGTATGTTCTATATACACTACATCTGCCGCTGCTGCAGATCCCGAATTAAAAGCAGCCAAGGAATTGAACGGTGTGCCCAGTCTGCCATCGCCTGCAGCAGCACTATTATCGATAAACCAGATAAGATTTGAAACTGTAATACTGATTGTGCCCGCATCCGTTGCAGGTACAGGAAGACCGACGGGATTTCCATCAACTAATGTATACGTATAAGTATCCGTACCGGTAAAACCTGCCGGAGGTGTATACATAAAACTTCCATCAGCACTGATCATGATCGAGCCACTTTGTGTTGTGGCAAAAGTCCCTGCAGTAATACTCAGGCCCGGAATATTATCATCAAAATCATTTGCCTTAAGACCGGATGCTGCATTTACGATGATACCCACATTGCCTGTACTGGTATACATATCTGGCACTGCTAAAGGGGATGAACGGAAAGAACCTCCAACGAAAGTGGTGCGTGGATCTGGAACAGCATTGAATTGCATAGCATTAGCACCACTTCCACCTGTATTTATAATAGTAACAGTATATCGGATGCGATCA
The DNA here is from genome assembly GCA_031426295.1 of Saprospiraceae bacterium. Taxonomy (GTDB): domain Bacteria; phylum Bacteroidota; class Bacteroidia; order Chitinophagales; family Saprospiraceae; genus Opimibacter. The sequence goes on along the minus strand of JANPKZ010000198.1, from coordinate 6,377 downwards.
GCAGGATCTGCTTTTCCGGTTGCACCATTGTCAATGATGATCTCATCAGTTTGTGTAGGAGGTAGCACTGTTTGGCCTTGGACTACCTGGATGCCTCCTACGGATAGAAAGCCAAGAAATAGCAGGACGTGGAAGTAGATTGGTTTCATAGATCGTTTATTTATAACCTGCATCAGGTGCAGGATGGGAGTTCATTGAGATCCCGTATCTCATTGTTTATTCGTCTTTTAGTTTGATGGGGGTAAGCGAAATCAGTAGGTCAGGCCATTAATTAAAACATGCGCCAGCGGCCCTGGCCGCCATCATAAATAAAAAAGGTACACACCTCACCTCCCAGCTTGATAAAATTAGAATTTGATTCTGTATGGATCCTGTTAACGGGATTGGATCCTGCATCTTCATTCACAATGGTCATCGCGCGGTTCGTCAGATTTACAAGGATCAGCAGTTGTCCGTCCACCCCTCCCGAAAATCCCGTAAGATTAAATGTGCCGGAAGCAGTCATCATTCTGATAAAAGATTTCCCTGCAGCATCGAGGGTAACATTTCCGTTTTGTACTGATATATCTGTACGGTTAAATATTGGAGCGCCGGATGACGGGATTGCCCAATCCAGGGTTGCGGTATTATTTAATACAGATTCAATTTTTAAAACTTCATTAACTGCCGGAGCTTTATCCGGCAGCGTATATGTAATATTATCAGTTTGAGGCTGGGATTTAAATGCAGTATAATTTGTTCCTGAAGCATTGGGCTCCAGCAACCGGAGTTCCGCTGCTGAATTATTTGAATTACCCAGCGCAAGAGTTGTATTGGTCGTAGTTTGAACACCTGAGGCAATGTCATCTCCATGAATGGGGCCTGCAATTAATAAGACCCACAATGGTGTAGATGAAGACCCGCCATTATAATAAAAACCAGAAGCTTCATCAGTCTGATACACAATCAGGCCGGTTGCAGGGTCTTCAATATTTACCCGTTGTGCGGCTGTCATCCTGGGTACCAGAAGACCTTTATCGCTACTTTTTACGTCGAGGATAGCCGAGGGATCGGGAGCGATGCCATCTGCATTAATTGAAACAGCCTGACTAAACATGTCTTTACACGGAAAAAATAAAGTTGTGATGAGGCAGGCCTGAAATAGATGGGATTTCATGTGTTTGCTGGTTCTGGCGGTTAGTCGTTTCATTCCTAATTCTTTTATCGGCACAAAATTCGATACATTCAAAATGGATAAATAATATTAAATATGCTATAAGATAGAAATAAATTTGGTTCCCAACATTAACCATGGAGTTCCAAAGTAAATTTTTTGTATACTGAATTACATGACTGATACGCATTATGAATAACCCCTCCGAATCAAGGATCAGCCTGAGACCTATAATACCGGATGATCGGGATCTGTTATTTAACATTTATGCCAGCACCCGTGAAAGTGAGATGGCACTCCTGCCCGACTGGCCAAAAGAATTAGTAAACCAATTTCTACAGCAGCAATTTACAGCCCAGGATACCTATTACCATCAGGTGAATCCGACTGCAGAATATTCAGTGATCCTGTTCGATGGAATCCCGGGAGGACGTTTGTATGTGTCAAGGAATAATCCCGGTATCCATGTTATTGATATTTCACTACTACCTGAATTCCGGAACCGTGGAATTGGTACAGTTCTTTTAAATATGTTAATGGATGAAGGCCGGCGTGACGGAAAAATAATAAGCATAGAAGTGGAGCATTATAATCCTGCCTTACATTTATATCAGCGGCTGGGATTCCAGGTGACAGATGATTCCCGACCTATCTATATGAGAATGACCTGGACACCACAGAATTTATAACATGGAAGAACTTTTACATTTCACAGATTTTGAATCCTTGTTGCATACCGAAGTAAACATTCAGTTTACACCAGAGACAATTTTACCTGCCCGGCTGGTATCATTATCTTTGTATGATAATAATTCTCCCGTCGACAGAAAGCCATTTTCCCTCATTTTTTTAACAGATCAAAAATCTGAATATTTTCCGCAGGCAATTAGTATATTGCAACACCCGCAGAAAGGGGAGATCGCCATATTTTTAGTCCCACTGGGATTTGATGGCGAAGGCATGAGGTACGAAGCAGTTTTCAGTTGATCTGAAATATTCACAAAAATTTAGTCTTCAGACTATGAGAAGAAGAAATTTCGTCAGCAAATCGTTGGTCGGCCTCATAGGATATGGTGTTACACAAAATACACTTGCTGACCTGATAAAACCATCCTCTGAAGTGATGCAATGGTTTTATCAATATTTAAAATTAACATCACTTACTGCATTTCAAATATTTGATACTGCAGATCAGCAACTATCCTCTTCCATTCATGGAGTCATCAGATCGTTAGAAGCGTGGCATGATGAAAAAATATATAAACCTGTATTTTACCATGAAGGAAAATATTGCCTGGTGCCCTTTGAATTGAAAATCGGATCATCATATCATGAAATCCGGATTGCATCATTTTGCAAGCAAGATGATGGCACATGGCGATTAGTGACCCAAATAAATGGGTTTGAATTGGAAGCCATTGTACGGGCTGGTAATGAACTTCGTGAGAATTATACAGACCTGGCAGATTTGCTCTTACCAATATTACCGGAGCAGAAGCAGTTTGCATTCCCCCAAAAGTTTTTCACAACTGTGGGAAGGATTGGTTTCCGGATTGATCTTGGCGGCAAAAAGGCGATAAGCTCCATTACTATATTCCGATCGACAGAGTTGATCTGTGCTCACCAATTTGAATCAATGCACTGTCTGACCGGGAGTATGATGATCGCATAACCATCGTTAACGTAATTCCTCATGAGTACACCATTTCTTGGAGAAATTAAACTCTTCAGCTTCAATTACACGATCAACGGCTGGGCAAAATGTAATGGTCAGTTACTTCCCATCAATCAAAACCAGGCTTTGTTTGCATTATTAGGAACGACGTATGGAGGTAATGGCCAGACCAATTTTGCATTGCCTGACCTGAGGCACAGAGTTCCTATTCACAAAGGATCCTCTTTTATCCAGGGACAAAGTGGTGGAGAGATAGCCCATACCCTAACGATCAGTGAATTACCGACACACCTCCATTTTGTAAATGCCGTAGCCCCGAATGATTCTTCAACCAATTCAAATATTCCTACCGGAAATTTTTTATCTAATAGTGCCCCGGCAGAGATCTATAATTCGGGTGCTGGCAATCCGGGATTCTTACCTCCGGCTCCACCAACTATTTCTAATGTAGGTGGATCACAGGCACATAATAATATGCAGCCGTACCTGGCCATGAATTTTATGATTGCCTTAATCGGAATATTTCCTTCTAATTAATCTGCAAAAACCTGATTATGTCACAACCCTTTATAGGAGAAATCAGAATGTTCGCTGGCAACTTTGCACCAGTGGGATGGCTGTTGTGCCAGGGACAGTTATTGCCCATATCTGAAAATGAAACCTTGTTTACGATCATAGGTACGACATATGGCGGTGACGGTCAGGAGACATTTGCATTACCAGATCTGCGTGGGAGAGTTCCTTTACACAATGGCCCGACTATCGTCCATGCTGAATCAGGCGGAACTGAATCCGTAACGCTAACAACAAATCAGATCCCTGCGCACAATCATACGTTTTTGACATTTAATGCAACCGCGAATTCACCTAATCCTTCCAATAACCTGTTGGCTCTTTCTACGCAGGCTGATTTGTATTATGGGGACAACCCCACCGTAACATTGAGTGCCCAATCAATAACGCCCACCGGTGGAAGTCAGCCTCATGAAAACATGATGCCCTTCCTGTGTATCAATTTCATCATTGCTCTTTTCGGAGTGTATCCTGCTCCAAACTAAACTTCGCTATATGGACCCGTTTGTTGCTGAAATAAGAATTGTCGGATTCAATTTTGCTCCCTCTGGCTGGGCACAATGTAATGGACAACTCCTGCCCATCAGCCAGAATACAGCGTTGTTTTCGCTACTTGGGACATTCTATGGAGGAAATGGTCAATCGACCTTTGCACTTCCGGATCTGCAGGGAAGGGCTCCTGTGCAACCAGGTCAGGGTCCTGGCCTTTCAATCCGAGACCTTGGAGAATCCAGCGGTGTTGAATTCATCACACTTCTTAGCTCTGAAATCCCGGCACATAGCCACAACATAGGTGCTACCACGCTTCCGGGCGATGTAAATCTACCTACCGGAAATATCCTGGCCAGATCATCCAATGTATCTGCATACAATGCCAATAATACTCCCCTTGTCCAACTCTCTCCATTAGCAATTACGCCTACTGGAAGTTCTCTGCCTCACAATAATCTCCAACCCTATCTGACAATCAATTTTATCATTGCCTTGCAAGGTGTTTTTCCGCAGCATCCTTAGGGTAGAGAGTGAGAGAGTGAGTAGGTGAGAAGTATTCGGATATTTTATTTAGCCTTTGGTATTCCGTTTCTCATTTTTTTTATGACAGAAAGTCTGTAGGATTTTGCACATATCGCAGATTCCGCCATTTCCAGGAATTCAGCGAGGGTGAAGCCCTGTGTTTAAGAAAATACCACATCTGAGCGTAAGCCCTGAAAGAACGTTGGAAAAGAATCTATCCCCTATGGTGAATCTATCGATCTATATATCGGGACTTGTTAGATAGAGGGTTTACCCCAGCATAACAAGAGAACTATATCCCCCTTTGCTCCTGCTCCTTTCTCCCTGCTCATTGCTCATTGCGCCATTGCTCCCTAAAAACAGAAACGGCCCCTGTCAGACAGGAGCCGTTTCTTTAGAAGAGAACAATTTCTCAGGTTGGTTCTATTCTATTATTCGATGATAATCATCTTCTTGGTTGCTGTGTATTCATCAGCGTCGAGTCTGTAGTAAAGAACACCAACTGCTGGAAGTTCTTTGCTGCTAACAGATATAGTGTTATATCCTTTAGTTGCTTCAACTTCTTTCACAGTTAATACTTTACCAGTAACATCGAATACTGTCAGAGTTACAAGACCAGATTGTGGTACATCGTAACCAATTACAGTATTGCCTTTGAATGGGTTAGGTTCGTTCTGGTACAGAGCAAACTCTGCAACAGTCTCGCTACCACGGAAGGTCAGTTTCAGATCTTTAATATCTGATGCTGTATTGTATGCTTCTGCTTCTGTCTGTTTAGAATTCAATGCGATCATCTGGCTTAATTGACCACCAGCTGTTGCACGGAATTGTAATGTAAACAGTACATCAGATGCGTTGGCAGTTACACCACCGACCTTGTGCCAGCTTGTTGTAACGATATTGCCAAATACACCCATGTTTTCGTCAGTCACATTCAGGATACCTGCTTCTACTCCACGGAATTCAAGACCGTTAGTCTGCATTGTAAACTGATAACCTTCAATCGCTGCGAAGTCAGCTGATGTAATTTTCACATCTACCAATTCGCCAGCAGCAACTGTACGCTCATCAGCTACGAAGCTTACAATACCATTACCATTTCTGGTTACGATCTGGTTAGCATTCGCTTGTACAGTATTGTTAACGTCTCCAACCTTAACAGCTACAAAATCCTGTCCGAGCATATTAGCACCCGTGTTGTTGAGATCAATTGACTCATCAAATGGCCATGGGCTTGTAGGATCAGCGAAGACATATGATTTGTCAACGAATCTCCAGCTCTGGTTAGCAGGCAGTTCTGTGTAGATACCAAGGATCAGTTTACGTAATTCGATCAGGTCAATAGCACTGATGCTCTGGCTGTTGTTAGCATCTGCAGCGATCAGATCATAAGGATTGCTGATAGCTTCGATACCTAACAGGTGTTTCTGGATGCGTACAAGGTCAAGTGTAGATACACCGTTCTTGTGCTCATCATTACGCTCAGCAGTTATGCTGAAGTTAGCTGGAAGGATAATATTGTCAAACAAGTATTTACCATCCTGTACTGTTACGTAAGTCGGGAACACGTGGCCTGGGCTTGTCAGGTTAACTGCAACCTGCTCAACAGACTGAATATCTTCTGTCAGGACTTCACCTGCAAGAATACTTTCGATCGTATCGCAAACGCCGTTGTTGTCTGTAATTACAATTGTAGTTGTGCAGAAATCTTTGTTACGCTCGTTCCAGCTGATCTGTCCATTACAGTTATCATCTGTTCCAAAGTCAGCAACCCAGATCTGTACTGCTAATTCAACTCCGAATGCAGGTACATTATCACAGTTGTATGTGAAGCTTGGAGTATACGTGTCGCCACTGAAGCTGTATAACAATTCTTCAGCTGGGGTACAATCATCAAAGCTTGATGCATTGAAGTCTTTCGCCCATACTGTCACCTGACCACCGATTGGCATTACTACTGTG
>JANPKZ010000197.1:0-1930 GCA_031426295.1 Saprospiraceae bacterium | reverse complement strand
CAGGGCGAAAGGAGAATCAAATCGTGAATAACTGAAAAATATTTTTTGCGCTTCCATAACCTTTTTCGAAGACCTGATAACCTTATTTTGTTGTAATACTTTCGAACTCACCTTCCACTATTATTTGATTGGATAAAGATGTGTGCTTGCGGGAAACCGGCCATTCAATACTTTTTGTATGGTATTCCCTGCTGATTGTTCGGTCAGACAGTTCCTTTGGGTTATCAAAAATTCACCAGAAATGGTGAGAAAAATGCAGGGTTGGCAGGGCTGGCAGGGATGGCATGGTTTGTCGAATCATATATCCATACAATCCATGCCAACCATGCAAGCCATGCCTTTACGAATGTTTTTTAAGGATCCGTTTTTTGTTCAGCTGCGCAATAGCTGGTGCCATGCGGAATGTAAACGTATCATATTCCTGGATCTCAGGTGCCAACTGATCAAAAGGCACAAGATCCCAATGGCACTTCAGATTGTTCTTCAGGAAGTTACTAAGCCCCTTGTCTGTGATCGGGTCAATGTTTACAAAACCTCCAATGAATTTTTCAGCCATCCAGCGATGATGCTCCATGCGTGCAATCCGGTCCCAGATCTGCACCTCAATGGTTTCAAAATTTAACTCGTCACCCTCCGTCATATCTGAAAGATCCGCTTTGACATAGCGTAATTTATAAAACAGGTGTCGTGCTGGTAATCGATTGGAATCCTTTTGGAAATCTTTCAGCTTATCCCATTCCTCCTGCATCGTGCCAACAGATGTATGCAGACGTGCAGCCTGGTTTTTCGCCCATTCGTAATGAATATGTTTGGCGATAAAATCTTCTTCCGACCGGTTATTGACTATAGTTCGTTTATTGCACACCTCATCATCCATATTGATCAGCGTGATATTGAGTGCTTCCATCTCCACACTGACATCATCAAAAATGGTCACCACGGCAGAATTTCTCGGCAATAAAACTTTGATGGGCGGGGTGGATTTTTTAAAATTTCCTGATGCTGAAAAAGATGCCATGTTGCCTGGCCGCTGCACTGAGCATTGGGCAAATAAATGCTGTCGCAGTCTACGGGATGTATAGACACTCTTGCCATCATCATCAAGTGCCACAAAACAAACAGCGATCTCATCACAATTTACAGGACAATCTTCGCTAAAAAACTCAATCGTTTTTTCAAACCGGATATCAACGGTTTTGCTAAGGAATGGATAGAGAGATTTGATTCGCCTGGAAATGTCCTGGACATCATCTGCCACCACAGAAATAAGTGTCTTTTTTAGATTAGCAAAATGATACATCTGCGCTGCCTCCAGGATCAGGTAATCCGCAGCAATGTTATCACCGATGATCAGGAGATGAGCCGGTGGATCTTCCAGGTCTGCTACCGGGATATACCGATCAGGGCTAAAAGAATCCACCATAAAAATGGCGCCTAATTGATAGATCGAAAAGGCATGGTAGTCAATCTGTGTAGCACCCTTACGATACGTGGCATCTTCCGGAACTGCTTTTTCATGAAATTCCTTAAAGATCTTCATCGTATAAAAATTATCGATATGGATAATCACCTGCAGGATGTTGTCCTCTAAAATTTTTGATGGATAGTGATTATAAATGGATGTTACTTTTTGGGCAATCAATATATTGACCTGTTCGTCATTGGTCAGTGCCAATAGGTATTTTGCTTTCAGCACATTCGCTTTATGCAATTCATCTTCATCAGTTGCATTGCCCTGTAACACGATCACACCTTTTTTCTTTAGATTACTGATGCTGCTGTGGTTCAGGTCAGATTCGATCAGTACGATGTTGACTTTTTCTTTTTCATCCCTGAGAAAATCCAGGATCAGAAGTTCAGCCTTTTGACTTAGGCCGCATACGACCACATGATTTTTCCAAAAACGGATTTTGAAAAGAAGAAAATTCTG
>JANPKZ010000196.1:0-7991 GCA_031426295.1 Saprospiraceae bacterium | reverse complement strand
GATTAGGATTTGTGATTTTATATCTTAATTTCACAGCAGCATAATTCTCACTCAAACTCCTAAACAAACATGGAACCTACAGGCCCACCAGAAAAACATGCTGAATATGTTTTCAGCGTATCAGAATTAAAAAAATTAATTGAAGAAGCAAAAGGTGCTGAAAACATTGCGATCCGGGTGATGGTACAACCTCTTGGGGGAAAGACATTCGTTTTAGAAGTATTTGCCATTCCCGAAGATGCATATGGAAAAGATAATTGCGATAATCCTCCTGCTGCTGTCTCCCCTGTTCAGCGAAGCCCAACCCCTGAAAGTGGTGGCCACCGGCACAGGCCTTACCACAGGCCATATTGCCAATCTGAGTATCACAAACACCTCAGGATCAACCATTATCATCAATCCACAAACGTTCTATATTCCTTCTGACGGGAAGTATCAACCGTATGTAGCCACCCTCCTCGGTACATCCGTAGCACCCGGCACCAGCTTTATTCAACTGGAAGGATATTGCGCCAATGTGTATGCCCTGCCAGTCCCCCCTGGAAACCCGATGCCACCCGTGTCAGATTGGATCGCGGTCGTTCAACAGGGAGTACTGATTCCACAGGGAGGGACGTTTCTTCTGACCACGCCCGCAGTAGCCCCTTTTAAAGCCGGGGATATTCCGGGCCTGATCAAAACGCAAGGTTATACCCCACTCGCCACCAGGCCCTCATCAGCCATCACAACGACCTGGCCAAATACAGATATCCCTTTCGAAGGATCGATTGCCCCGGAATTATATCCAAAGCCTTTTTCACCAGTCCTTGTTGAAGCACTACAAAGTATTTCTAAAGCATATGATCGGTTGAAACTGGCGGGCAATATCATTACACCTTTCAGCGCCAACCCGGAAAAAGAAAGAGACGCCATCATCCAGCAATCCTTCTGGATCTATACCGCACAGATCACAGGAAAGCCATATCAGAAAGAACAATTCCGCAAAAAAGTATTTCAGCAATTTGAAGAAAAGAATGCCACGGAAATTGCCAGCCTGCCCAAAACAGAAGTGGATAAATTGGAACGTGGCATCGATGTTTTCTGGAACACCTTCAGGGATCTGCGCATCGAAGCAAAACTCCTGAATGCAACGAAAATTGAGGTGGTATCAGCAGGCACGACAACGACCATATTGCAACCCTGGGATAAAATTGAATTGACCGATCACCGCATGAAACCAGGTTATGATTATGTGAATGGTGGTGCACATAAATTTCCATGGGTACTTGCCGTCCCTGGTGCCGTAGGAGCTGGCGCTCTGATCTTTTTTGCAACGCAAGGGGATGACCCTGATGAGCCAATTGATACAGTTGATTGTTCGTTTATCGCTACAGCCACACCTACAGGTACTACATGCGGCCTTTCGGATGGAAGCATTTCATTGAATGTCAATCCCACGGCAGCCTATACGTTTCTGTGGTCAACTGGTGCAGCAACACAAACTCTGAATAACATTCCTGCCGGAAATTATTCAGTGACCGTCAGCAGAACGGGTACTACCTGCACACAACTTGTCACAACTACGGTCACGAATAGTAATACAAGTTTTAACGCGACCATTACAGCACAGCCTACGGATTGTGATCAGCCAAATGGTTCTGTTACCGTCACAACTACACCATCAGGAACATATACGTATCTCTGGTCGAATGGTGCTACCACACAAAATCTATCCAATATTCCTGCAGGAAATTATTCCGTTACAATCAGTGCCGGAGGTACATGTCAATTAACCCGCACAGCGCAAGTAACAACATCACCATTTGATCCAACTGTATCTTTTACAACGACCCCATCCTCATGCGGAGGTTCTGATGGCTCAGCGACAATTTCAGTTACACCACAAGGTCAATACGCATATGCATGGTCCAATGGACAAAGCGGCGCTTCTATATCAGGATTAACTGCAGGATCGTATAGTGTGACCATCACAAAACCTGGTACGTCTTGCTCGCATGTAGCAAGTGTAACGGTCGAGGATGTGACGACATCTTTTTCAGTTTCTGTTTCATCAACAATGACCGGTTGCGGTGTATCAAATGGTACGGCCACAGCCAATGTAACTCCACCAGCTGCGTATGATTACGTTTGGTCGAATGGACAAACAGGACCGCAAATATCCGGATTACCTGAAGGATCTTATACAGTTACAGTTTCGATTACAGGAACCACATGTTCAAAAGAAGCGAGTGTAACAGTTACCGAAACACCGGCTTCATTTGTAGTTTCTTTAACAAGTACCCAGGCAGGTTGCGGCGTATCTGACGGAACCACCACAGCTACAGTGACTCCGCCCGGAAATTATGTCTATGCATGGTCTAATGGTCAAACCGGACAACAGCTTTCAGGTCTTGCTCCGGGGACGTATTCAGTGACCGTCACCCTACAGGGAACAGATTGCAGCAAGCAAGGAACTACCACAGTAGTTGCTGCTCCATTTCCTCATGATGTTTCGTTAAGCACTACACCTTCTTCATGTGGTGGAACAGATGGCACCGTAACTACAACTGTTACGCCTCCGGCTGAACTCACATATCAATGGTCCAATGGTCAAACCGGTAGCCAGTTGTCAGGTGTTGGCGCCGGATCATATACAGTGACAGTGACTGTACCCGGGACCAATTGTTCGAAAACTATAAGCACGACTGTAACAGAAGTGCCGGCAACATTTACAGCATCTGTATCTACTACACCGGCCGGCTGCGGATTAAATAATGGCACAGCAACTGCCACTGTCAACCCTCCGGGCAATTATGATTATGTATGGTCGAACGGCCAAACCGGCAGTCAAATAACAGGTGTCGTGGCTGGTGCATATACAGTGACAGTTTCTATTTCAGGTACATCATGCTCACAAATAGGTAGTGGTAATATTGAACAGTTGCCACCTACATTCAGCCTAACATTTACATCATCAGCAGCGGGATGTGGATTGACCAATGGATCAGCAGCTGTGATGGTGAATCCACCAGGTACATATTCTTATTTGTGGTCCAACGGCTCTGCAGGAAGTCAAATATCAAACGTCGGAGCGGGTACATACACCGTGACCGTTAGCATAACCGGATCATCATGTTCGACCACAGGCTCAGTGACTGTAGGACAAACCGGTGGTGGGTTTACTGCGACATTTACTACTGACAATACATCTTGTGGTTTGTCGAATGGGTCAGCTACCATTACACCCAATCCACCAGGTCAGTATACCTACCTGTGGTCTAATAATCAGACAGGTGCTACCGCTACACAACTTGGCGCGGGCACTCATACAGTAACTGCGACTGACAACAATGGCTGTGTAGGAAATTTTTCAGTAACCATTGCAGAGGATCCTGCTGAATACATTAATATTCTGTCTGTCACACCCGGCTTTTGTACCGGTGGAGGAAACGTCAGCTTTACAGTAGTGACGCCTGGACCGGGTCCGTTGAATATTGTGATTGTAGGACCGGGTGGCACCAATATGATTACCGTGCAATCCGGAGCCGTGTTGAATCTTTCCTCGATTACAACCGTCGTGCCTGGGACCTACACCTTTACCGTAACAGATCAATCCATAGGATCTATGTGTTCAGAAACGGTCAGTGCGACGGTGTTGGACATTACTCCGCCTATTTTATTAGACAGTGATTTTTATACGGCACAAGGATCACAACCTGTTGAAGAAAATGCCCTGGAAAATGATTCAGGATTCAATATTCAAATGACCCAGGTCGACAATGAAAATGGTGGCACTGTAACCTTTATGCCGAATGGTGATTTTATATTCATCGCCGATATCGGGTTTAGCGGCGAAGCGTCTTTTAATTATACAGTAACGGATGGTTGTGGCAATACAGCTATGACCGAAGTGACCATTGTTGTAGAAGAATTGCCATGTGATATTGATGTGGATTTTGAGAGTACGCCTGCATCCTGCGGGCTGGAAGATGGATCTGTCACGGTCATCGTCATTCAACCTGGAAATTATGCGTATGAATGGGACAATGGGGATACAGGCCCTACGATTGAAAATGTTCCGCCGGATGTATATACTGTGACCATCACTGATCTCAATTCGGGATGCACCTTTGAGGCTTCATTTATATTGGAAGCTTTGGCCGGTGATTATGTGGATGATATAGAGCTCACACAACCTACCTGCGATGGAGATGGGGATATTGAGTTTATTGCCATCAGTCCCGGAGGCACTCCTTTGTTGATGGTAGTGGATGGCCCTAATGGAAATGACGACTTTGTCATTGAAGCGGGGCCGATACAATTATCGGATTATGTGCTTACGGTCCCCGGAGAATATACCATAGAAGTGTCAGATCCGGAGGCAGGCCTGGGTTGTTCAGAAACCTTTACTGTCACACTCATTGCACCGCCTCTACCACAAATTTTGGTTGTGGAGGTATTTCCACCATCCAATCCCGGAGGTACGAATGGATCTGCTTTCATCGAGGTGATCGTACCAGGTCAGTTTTCATACGCAGTGTATCATAACGGTGTATTTGCGTTTATCATTAATCAAAACAATTTCTTTCTCATAAATCTTAGCCAGGGTATACACACGGTGTATCTGGTGGATATCAATGGCTGCCAGTCGAATACGGAAACGTTTGTGGTGCCGCCGGGTACGCAGCCTAATTTTTCAATCGGTATCGGCCTCACGGATGCGGGTAGTATTAGTTCGTCGAATGAGCAACCATCCATACAACATCCCGGCAAAATATGGCGTAGTGCGCTTACTGGAAGTTATCGATTTGATGTGGGCAGGTTCCCGCAGGAAGTGAGGGTGATGTATGCACCTCCGTTTAGGATGAATACGGGAGAAAGTGTAAGTGAATTTATTTCTATGGAATATTTAACCGGACCGGATAATCTTGAATGGAAGGGGATTGATATGAGAGCGCAGGTTGGTTTGGGATCGTATGTTGAAATGCATAACCCTGCATTGGAATCTGCTGGTGTGCCTGTTTATTGGGTGGTTCGTGGTTCGGTGGAGCGGACTTTTTTCAAACGAATACAACTCTCGGGAAGTGTGTCGGTGAGGGGGGTGGATTATGTTTGGCCAGTGAGTTGGGAGATGGGGTTGAGGGTGCCGTTTTATAAGTGGGGGAAAGGAGGTCCCTGAGCACTCGTGCTGAGCCTGTCGAAGTATGCCGATGGGAAGAAAGGAAAGTTAGCTAATTAGCCCTTATTAGCAGTTGTGCCATGAACCTAGAGGTCTAATACAATGCGGAGATTCGCTTTTAGGCTGTTTCTTTGATCCTTTGTCAATTGTCCAAGCTTTTTAATCAGTCTCTTGTTGTCAATAGCGCGTACCTGATCAACAAGAACGTCACTTAATTTGTCTAGCTGTCCTTTTTTCAAATGCACTCTTAAAAGTTTTATTTCATTTTTTACATTTGATGTAATCGGGCAGATTATGGTCGACAGGTGCGTTTCATTTAAAAGGTCGGTCTGAACAACTACAACAGGTCGTGTTTTTCCTGATTCGGTTCCTCGGCTTGGATTCAGGTCGGCAAGCCAAATTTCATATTGATTAATCTTCATCGATCAATTTTTCAAATTCATGCAAGATTTCCATGGAGTCGTTACTGGTCAACTTAGATTCCTTCATCAATTGTTTTTTTAAAAGCTTGCGTTTATTGTAAAGGTTATAAATGCTCACTGCTTCATTAATATATCGATTTCGCGCCAGGTTCAGCTTTGACGTAATTTCTTCCGCTTCGTCAAAAATCTTGTCGTCTAATTTTAGTGATAAGGTTTTCATTTTCTTGTTTTTTCGTACAAAGGTATATATTAAAAGTATATACTGCCAGGATTCCGGCAGGAAAATTTTTGAAGTGGAATCTCAGGGGTCATTACTGCTGACTTGTTTATAACCCTGATAAAGTCAGGCTTATCCCCCACTCTCACGTAGTCAGTAGCAGCTATCAATCCCATCAGGCAGGGTTCGAGAATTGGAGTACCCCTAGGTGGGTACAAAAAGCCATGTGCCATTGGGTGAACATACCGTCGAAATTGTCCTGCCACCCGCTTCCATCCTGTGTCGAAGCCTCGAGCGGCAGCGAATACGGATAAGCTACGCGCGTCTCCAGCCCGGGATCCCAATGGGGCCACTCGCCAAGCAGGATCGTCTGGCCATTCACACGGGCGGCCACATACACTAACCGGCGGTGTCCGATCTCGTGACCGGGATGCCCGACGACGGAATTGTACGGACGGGATACGTTGTTAGCGGTAGTTTATTTTGCGCTGTTATATGTTGCTTCGTAAAACGTTGTGTCCGAATCGCTGAACTCTATTCTTCTATTTGGATTATTTTGTAACTCAAATTCTCCATTAACTGTAAACTTAGCCTCTGTGAATTTGTAGCCTGTATTATAAGTAACGACTGCCCTATACAAACTATCCTTCGTTATCACTTTTGATTCATAATCTGTATCCCAGTTTAATGGTTTGTCATTTCCACGAATGCCAACAGATTTTATATCCTTTATGCCTGTAATTTTTACCGTATAAATTACTGTTTTGTTATACGTCTCTTGTACGCAACTTACAAAAAAAAGGTTTACAATTAGGAAAACCCATAAAGACAGATTTTTCATTTAATCAGTTTTTTTGAAATTAAATTGTCAACCCCGAATTGTCCTGAACCCAGCACTATATAAAAGAGCGAAACCCACATGATTCCCATTGCAGGCAGCATATTCCAGGTTCCCTGATTGACCTGTTGAAAAAATACTGCTACAAACATGGTTATAAAAATTAGCACAGAAAATGGTCTTGTTAGAAGTCCAAGCAGTAAAGCGATACCACCAACACCTTCACTGAATGCTCCCATCCAGGCGAAAAAAGCTGGAAAGCTTGCAAATACGCCACCGTACTCGGCAATGTCATTTGGAAACCAGAAAGCAACTTCAAAAAATCCAAGATTATTATCTGCTGGAGACCAGGGCAGTCCAAATTTAGCAGCACCAAAATCGCTTGTAAGCAGATAGCCGTATACCAGTCTGGGAATAGTAATAAGTAAATCCTGCCACCAATGAGGCATTTTAATCGGCTTGAAAATAGCTTTTATCATTGTGTAATGTTTATGTAGCGTGCTGCTTTTAAATTACCGCTAACGACCAGGGCTGTCCGCAGTGGCGGTCCTGGCACTTGTTTTCAACTTAGCAAATTCAGGGATACTATAAATTCTTTTACGCATTCATATTAATCCAAAGGTCGTATTTTTTCCAGTCTTTCCGCTTGTTGAGCTTTGTCCCAATTGTCCAGGAGTTCGTCTCGATGGATAGATATACTACAATCATCATTTCTTTCAAATTTACCAATAGGTCCCTGTTTGTGAAGGGAGGAAAGCAAATAAAACTGTCTCCATTGATAATCTTTTCGAAAGGAGGTCCCTGAGCCTGTCGAAGGGAAGAAACAACAGAAACCCTACACATACGTCCCGCTCGATTTTTTTTTCACAAGATCTTACTATAAAAGTTGAATCAACCTGAAAAAAATCGAGCGGGACTCAGTGGGTTGGGCTGTGCCCTTTTTCTACCCTTCGACAAGCTCAGGGACCGCGAATAGTCAATGATCTTCAATTACTCTTCGACCTCTTTAAATGAATTTTCTAAAAAAATCTATTAGGACTCTGCCTGGTGCCTATTTCTTCCCCTCGGCACGCTCAGGGACCGCACATAGTCAATGAACTTACTTTGCAATCGATTTAAAGTTATTTAATTCCCAAACGGGAAGAAAAAATTATAACCGATTCAATTGAGAATCATTTCGAAGGGAGTTTCCTGTTGTAAAGGGAAGAAAGTAAATAAAACTGTCTCCATTGATAATCTTTTCGAAAGGAGGTCCCTGAGCCTGTCGAAGGGAAGAAAAGAAACGAACCCCCACACGTGAGTCCCGCTCGATTTTTTTTTCCACGAGATCTTACTATAAAAGTTGAATCAACCTGA
>JANPKZ010000195.1:0-8392 GCA_031426295.1 Saprospiraceae bacterium | reverse complement strand
GTCTTCAGGATTTCTTTTGCTTTTTTATTACCCTCGATATTCTCTGGGGGTGGCATTCCGGCAGGATATATATTATCCCCCAGGAAAATGATCGCACCCGGCTGCACATCATCCCCTGACATTAAAGCGAGGTTTGAAATTACCGTTTCAGATTGTTCATTTGATTCGCCTACATCTCCTACTGCATAGAGGGTAAACAAAGGCTCTTGATCGGGCAGATTATTAGTGATGGGATCCGTAATATTCATGTATCGTTTTCCAGTAGCACAGGAAAGAAACAATACACTGACTATAATAATCAGCACAAAGGAATGGTAATGCTTTGCTGAATGGAAATGGTTTGGTTTAGTTGGCCGGATCTGCTGTGCCATTGAGGTCACCAATTTTGATACCCATCATCTGAACTTCATACGGAC
The DNA here is from genome assembly GCA_031426295.1 of Saprospiraceae bacterium. Lineage (GTDB taxonomy): Bacteria > Bacteroidota > Bacteroidia > Chitinophagales > Saprospiraceae > Opimibacter. Next base: position 7,976 of record JANPKZ010000195.1, on the reverse strand, counting down.
CACCTTCGGGAATTGAATCCACTGTAAGTGTCGCAGGCAGAAAGCGCCATGATGGAGATGAGGGCAAATATGAAATCTTTCCAAGCACCAATCGCAACAACAACAAAATGTCACCTACAGAAACATCTGCATTGTTAGTGGCATCAGCAGCAACATATTGCCATGGAAAATCAAATTCATCTTTAGCAAGTAAATGCTTTTGTACACGCACCAGGTCAAGTACATTCAATCCATTGGCAGGACTTGAATTTTTAGAGGGTGTAATCATATAACTTCCACTGCGGCTCACAGCGTTCAGCACAAATTTACCTTCTGCGTCCGTTGTGATTGTATCCGTAATTCCGCCTGAAACCACGATCTCTACATTTTTAACAGGATTGCCCGCAGGATCCAGTATAGTGCCCTCGATATCAACCAGTTCTCCTCGCGCAATATTTTGAATTGATGGCAACATAACAGCCCCGGTACTTTCAGGATCAAGCCATGCTTTCAATTGGCCTGATGATTCCCCTGTCAGTTCCCATGATTTTGATATCCGTCCTATGTATGCATTGTTGACGATTTCGCATCCTTTCGTTCCACCATGTAACTGTCCCACCAACAAACCCTCCTGGTTGAACACAGGCCCACCGGATGATCCTGGCTCATGACCGCCTTCAGTAAATTTAAATCTGAAATGATGCTCTGCAGGTGTGGTGTATCCACCAGACCAACCGATCTGAGTGGCATGGATTACTGCTTTATTTGTACAGGTTGAAATCTTGCGGATATCTGCATTCGGATGATGCACCAGGTAACTTGTATCAGGAATGGCAAGATCATCGTGATTCCAGCCTGCAAATGTAACTTCCTGGTTGAGCGGAATTTTGTCAAGCAGCTTCACCAGCAGGAAATCTGATCCTTGCCCGGTTGCTTTAAACTCACATCCCGTCAATGAAAATGCGACTGGCTCATCATCTGGTGTAACACATGTCTGAGATGCATACTGAAGATCAAAACGCCAGAGGTCGTATTTGGGAGTGTATTCAAATGTGCAGTGATGTGCAGTCAACAGGTAGGGTGTCTTGTCCTGTTTTGTATTATTCATAAATGAACCTGTACACCATCCAATACCTTCCTCCATCACCATTCGGATCCGTACAGACGTTTTGGAAATCAATTGCAGTATACTATCTGTCTTGCATGCTGCATTTGGCTGACAGGGCAAGGCCGTATTAAAACCGATCTCACCACCTCTGTTTCCGGAATGCTCATGTATGTATAATGTGTGAATTACAAATTCACTTTGATCACCCTTCCAGACCAACTGGGTTGTAGACGGATCAAAGACGGGTGTCAGGAATTTTGATTTGACCTGGTGGCTGATAGAAAAGATTATCTCGCCTGTAAAAATATCCTCCAGGTAAATTTCCTCCCTTGGATGCATTGACAGATTTTCAATAAGCATTTCAATCTGCTGACCTTGCGGAGTAGTCAGCAGCGTTACTGATTCCTCTGAAGAAGACTTAAAAGTTGATGAAGACAATTCCAGCTTAACGGCCATATATTCCAGGCGCCCTTCATTTTCTGTTTTCCAGGTTTTGGCCGCTACTGCATCCCAACTGATCCTCAATTCCTGAACATCCACTGAGCTTCTTGACACATTCGCATTGCCCGGCAACTGGCCATAGGCATGCGAGAGGCAAAAGCATAAAAAGGAAAGGACTAAAAATCTATTCGGCATGTTCGGTAATCGCAATGGATATAAAGGGATCGCTTTGGAAGTATGCAAAAGTAATACCTAAAGTGTATCCGGCTGGTCTATTGTTTTGCAAACAGTTGCCCAATATCCTTGAATGACTTGAATTCCAGCGCATTACCACATGGATCATAAAAAAACATTGTAGCCTGTTCGCCGGCCAGTCCTTCGAACCGGATGTACGGTTCGATCACAAAACCGATTCCTTCCTTCACCAGTCTATCCCGCAACTGGTGCCATTCATCCCATGGCAGGACAACTCCGAAATGGGGAATCGGGACATCATGTCCATCTACCGGATTGTGATGCAGCTCTTTCTCAGACCTGGGTTGGTAATGGATTACAAGCTGATGCCCATACAGGTCGTAATCAGTCCAGTGGTCAGCAGTGCGACCTTCAGGGCAGGCCAGGACAGTTCCGTAAAAGTGACGCGCTTTCACCAGGTCGTCAACAGGTATGGCTAGATGAAAAGGATACATAATCAGAGCGTAAGAAAGTAAGAGCGAAAAAAAGTAAAACTAATCGGGAACTTAAAGGCGGTTAGTGCCTTTGCCAATAAGCCGTAAAGTATCCAACTAATATACATACGGCAAATATGAGCACGATAAGTAGTATAGACTCAGAGGTAGAATCTCCTAAAACAAAGCTTTTTCTTGTGATAATCAGCAAAAGCTCAATAACCGTGAAGAATATTAGCCCTGAAATAAAGGGATGCTTTACCAAGAATTTAGATTTTAGTTCTTCGGAAGAATGTTTAATCTGAAGATTCATAACATTTAGATTTTATTAATATGCTTGTAGTTCATAGAATGAGTTTTCAAATAATGGTTTGTATGCCTAATTGATCTTTACTCCCATTTGAAAATAATTCATAATGTATCAATATTGCCTTTTAAAACAATGAATCACTTAACTCATTATCGGTTTACTAATTTGACAAACATTTTTGTAAAAAATGTAATGCATTTTCCAATGAAAGGGATCTTATCTGCCATCTGAATTACGTGAGGAGATATGAAATAGTATGCCTTGATTAATAATTTTCCAAAAATACTTTTATCCAACACATCATCCCTGTACACTGCCATCAACCGATATTCCGGACTCTGTCGCGAATAACAATAGGTAACAAAAAAGCATGCATCCCCTTTCAACTTAGCGCCTAAATGAACAGTGACTGATGGATCCGTCCGGATATGAACTGTCACCATCACCTTGCCAGCTGGTGGATGTTCTCCCAGACGCGTGGCACGGAATAATGCGGATGTCCTTACAGATGCGCCTTCATAGACCATCCCGGACACGAACTCCCCACCAGCCCATTTGTCCGCAATAGTTTGATTCTTGTTTTTATCGATCAGGGCTGGCAAATCCAGGCTCAGATAATAACTGTTAAAGGACGCATTGGTAATAGTCAGGGACAGATTATACCATTCTGCATCAATCCCTTCCTCAGGCTGCCATTTAACTTTCAGTTTAAATTCTGGCTCCGGGTCGTCCGAATCAACAACGGCAGGCGCAGCAGTAATAAAATCAAGATGGCTTTTGCCTTCAAAAAATGTGTCCGTCAATGCCTGGTATAGTGCATCCCAGTCCCACCACTCCACATCGGCCTTTTCAGCAACCCTGATGGCGGCTTTTGTAAATGCTGATGTCGTGATGATCCAGGCCTGGTCTGTCTCATGATATGCCTTGGCTGCCTCGGCTTTATGGATCTCATCTTCCTTCACCACCTGGTCAGGAGGCAACTGGAGGATACGGATCATCATGGAATGATCGTCTTTCCGGGCCAGCAGGTTAGCTGCTGTATCTCCACGCTTGGGAACAGATTCCACCGAATACCCATCAAGTCCAAAGAGATACACCATGAAGGATTCGAACTCCTCAGGTGACAGGTGCGCAAACCTTCCGGGAATGGCATCCAGCAAAAACCGTTTAATATCAGGATGTTGAAAGCTCATGTATGACGGAAAAATAATAATTTCGACCCTCGATCTATAATAAATATTTACAATATGAATTTCAAACCAGTTTATACCGTGCTTTTGGCACTTGTTTTAACGAACGTACTATCCACTTCCTGCAAGAGGACCGACGCTTCAGAGGTTGCCAGTGAAAACGGCTCGACAGCAACCGCTACATCCGAAACCCTGGATATTTCCAAGGTTGTCTTCCTTGAGCCAGCTGAATTTATCAAAGAAAGTAAAAAAGGCAGTGCTGTCCTGATCGACATCCGCCTTCCCCAGGAATTTGAACAGGGTCACGCGAAAGATGCTGTGAATTATAGCTTTTTTGATGGCGAATTCAAAAACAAACTTTTGTCCCTGGACCGCGATAAAAAATATTACATCTATGCCAAAGCAGACTCACATTCGAGGATGGCTGCAGCTTTTATGAATTTTAATGACTTCAAAGAAGTGTATGCATTAACAGGTGGCTATGATGCATGGGTTGCGAACGGAGGCAACTAACAACATGAACAAGGTGGTTACATATGCAGCAACATCATTTCGCGAAATGAATACTACTGCTTTGCCTGCTATGTTCATCATTTTAATGTTGATCCTCGGTTGTAAACCAAAGGACTCCATCATTCCGGCAATCGATCAGAAAGCCTTTACCGAATATTGGTTGCAGGGCAAAGCAGAAATTTCTTCTTATGCAGTAAAGCAACAGTTTGAAGGAAATATGCATTCAGGAAGTGTCAGGTTAATATATATGACGGAAGACTTTAGCAAATCAAAACATAGCAAGCTGGAGAACCCTTCACAACATAAGGAAGATGTCGTCAGAGTCATGAAGATGAATATGGCAAGAACATTTATCACAGGTATCTCAGACCATTCTCTAATGACTTCCATCTTTACGCCACTGGATTATCAAAATTATTCTCACGCATTAAAGCTGACCGCCAGTTGCCAGGACTGGAGTGGCCAATCTTTCCTGCAGGCAAATTATAAAGGCAACCGATATGAAGTTGTTCAATTTTCAAATGATGGCCTGGGAGATCAATCCTATTCCTGGATGAGCTCAACACTTGAAGATGAAATTTGGACACGCATCCGTGTTGCACCCCAAACATTACCATTAGGTGAGATCAAAATTGTACCGTCTGCACAGTCAATATTATTATCCGGTAGTGATCGCAAAGTATACGATGCGACAACTGCCCTGAAGAATTCAACTTCGGAGTTTATCTACACAATAGAATACAAAGAGATTGACAGAAAAATGGAAATCCGTTTTGAAAAAAACTTTCCACACAAGATTCTTGGATGGAATGAATTTACTAAAAAGGATCAGGTAAGTTCCGGCACATTGTCCGCATCTGAATTGAATGATTATTGGAATTATAATCAGCCAAAAGATTCTACAATGCGGAAGGAAATTTTTATGAAGTAATTACAATCTGTTTACGCTGCACTTACATACGATATAGGACTACCCGGAGCCCATTGTATATGCAGGTTGAATGGTGAACGTTCTTCAGCATCCTGGCTTCTGACCCATCCTTCACCCTGGATCGTTAATACACGATACCATCCATCACGGAGCTCAAATACACCGAGCCAATTTCCCTGGCCAAGTTGCGCAATTATTGGTGCGCCATCGAGAGGATTTGCAAATAAGCAGGTCTCTGATTTGTTTGTGTATCGATGTGATTGTATCATGATAGATAGTTTGTGCAGGAACACGATTGTAATACTATATATATAATGCCTCAACAAGGCAAAATGTTAGCGGTAAAACGACGAAATGGGAAGATTAGATGACGATCCGGTGAAAAAAGATTATAAATTTTTTCACGGTTATAAAATTCTCTGTGTCAGTTACAGAATTTTATGGACGGATGTTCTGTTCAGCACTCTGCTTGAGACGCACTACACTCTGATAGGGATTTTCAATCGAATTGAAATTCGCTAACCATGGAGGTACGTGTCCACCGGGATTCTGGATCAGGACATATTCAAGTGTGCATTGATGATTAGGCCTGTCTCGTAATGACCAGTATCCTTCACATTGTTTGATCTGGATCGCATCTGTGCGCTTATCTATATAATCCTGAACTGTCCGGAACCTGACAGTTGCAGCAGAGGAAGATTCTTCCACGCTCACTTTTGACACCTGGTAGCGATCCTGCATAGGCCAAACCGCATCTTCTAAAGTAAATACGTAGTAAGTGGCCGAATCGGATTGATTGATGAGATAACTTTGTGTAACATGGTGCATCCAGGACTTATACTGGCTGAATGCAACGAGAATTTCCATGACGTCCTCTGCTGAGGCATTGATCGTAGTGGTTACCTTAACCTGCTTGTAGGGCGATACACCATCCAGTTGTGTATAAACTCGAACACCTTCCTTATCTAACTCCAATACCCAATCTTCTGCCGGATCAGCCTTGAGCGTAAATGCTAAAATGAAAAAAGAAAAAAGGCAGAGTAGCGTAAACTTCATATCATAGTCAGCTAAAGGTTAGGGAGGGGTTTTTCAACTTATGATTTGGACGAAGTTATGAGTTTAAAGGAATTGGTAAACCGGTTCATAAGATCATCCGGATGATCTTCCTTCCATCCAAATGTCTGTATGCCGTAATACTTATTCCCTGCAACGATTAAGGTGCCTTTAATGATGCCCTTGCCATCATGATATGTCGCTTTCCAAACATATTCCTGGCGATCTCCATGTGGGAGAAAATCAGAATACACGAGTGTGCCTTCTACTGCCTGAAGAATTTCCTCAACTGTGGTTTCAAAAAACTCGCGGAAATATAGATCATCAGCCGGATCGGCTGCTTCCGGTAATTCGTAATGGTCGATCACAAAAGCGAGACCAGTGGTGGTGTCCTTGACAGATCCACCGGAATACTGGTGATATTGGATTGATCCGGTTTCGGTGGGGACTTCAGTGATATCGTGGGATAAAGCTACCGGGCTTAATACTTTAAAACCTGCTTCAGGGTGGACACTCCAAGTCCATTCGGTCTGGCCCGTCAGTAAATAAGATGATATAAGGAATAGCAGTGACAACAAGCTGATATGTACTTTGGAGGCAGAATTCTTTTACTAACGCACTCAAATCATTTATGTTACACTTCGTTCCGGGTAAGATGAAGGTTTTTTTCATGCTATTGTTGACCATTCCGGTGTTACTGGGAGCTTGTAAGCGGGATACTTCCACCAACACAACAGAAGAGGATATCTATCTGGCTGATTATGAACCCCCGCAGGATAAATGGGGATTTATAGATACCATTGGTGCTATTGCCATCGATGCTGTCTATGATGATGTTGGTCCATTTAGCGAGGGATTGGCTGCGGTAAACAAAGATGGAAAATGGGGATATATCAACAAGGTGGGTGAAGTCGTCATTCAGCCTATCTATAAATCCGCCTGGGCATTCCACGAAGGGTTTGCGCGTGTCGAGCAATTTGGTCAGCCCAGTGAGTTTATTGATAAATCCGGGACTCCAGTCCAGGGAGAAGGATGGGCTGCGGCTGATGACTTTTCCAATGGTCTCGCGCGTGTAAGTGTGGGTTCCGTTTTTGGGTACATTAACTCCTCCGGACAAATTGCCGTTCAACCTATATACAACCGTGGATATAATTTTACCAATGGTCTTTGTGTCGTTGAGTTCCAGGACAAATTGGGTGTCATCAATTCGAATGGCACCGAGATCGTAAAACCAAATTATGATCAGATCAAGCTTCCTGCGGGTAGCCAGATTATCCTCTGTAAATCCGGCGATGATGCTTATGTGTTGGATTATCTAGGCAAAGAATTATTCCATCTCCCTGGTGCCAACGTTGTCGACAGTGATGGTGAAGTTGTAACTGTTCGCGAGGGTGATCAGATGTATTTGGTGCACTTAACAACTAAAGCCAAGTCAACATCTTTTTCAAATATTATTTATCTCGAAGAAAAAAGGTGGGCGGGAAAAACTGCAGGAGGGTATCAATTGATAGATAACCAGGGCAAGGCAATGTCAACCTACCACTATGAACAACTCAATAAATTCCGTGACGGTGTCGCAGCATACAGCAAAGAAGGTTTATGGGGCTATCTCAATCTGAACGGAGACGATCTGACAGGCAATGTCTTTGGACTGGCATGGGATTATAAAGATGGTTTGGCACGCGCAGCATTTGAAGAAGGTATTGCCTTCATCAATTTATCACAGAAGCTTGCATTTTATCCACCTCCAGGATCACTTGATATGCGTGATTTTTCAGAAGGA
>JANPKZ010000194.1:0-46572 GCA_031426295.1 Saprospiraceae bacterium | reverse complement strand
AATGTCACCCTAGCAGGAGATGCATCTACGCAGCGTCCGGATGGTTATGCACAGGTGATCGCAGGTGTCGTGCCCACACAACGTGCAGCATACAGACAGTTTAATCAGATCATTGCTGATCTGAATTATTCATTACCCACCACCAATCCGTTTGATCGCATCGTAGATCACGACACACCGTGGAAATCAGGTAACGATCTGGGTGGTATATCATTAAATATTGATGCTAAGATTGGTCCGGGTACATTGACCTCAACCACAGCATGGCGCTATTGGAATTGGGATCCATCCAATGACAGGGACTTTACGGGGTTGCCTGTATTGACTCGGTCACAGGCAAAATCAAAACATCAGCAATGGTCTCAGGAGATCCGGTATGCCGGAAGTTTTTCTTCCAGCCTGAGCGGAGTAATCGGATTGTTTGCGATCGCACAGGATCTCAAGACAGATCCATTTCATACGGAAGAGTCTGGAGCAGCCCAATGGAGGTTCTCACAAAGTTCGACAAGTCCGTTATGGCAAACACCAGGATTATTTGATGGATTTGGTATACGTACGAAATCGAGATTACAAACTTTTAGTGGTGCAGTATTTGGCCAGTTGGATTGGGCGATCACAGAGCGCCTGCATATTCTTCCAGGTTTGAGATTTAATTATGATGAAAAGGATGTTGAATACGAACGTAAGACATATGGTGGTCTGCAAACGGAAAATCCAGATCTCATCGCGCTGAAACGTCTGGTGTATACCGATCAGGCTTTTGTTACGAATGTAAATGAGTCAAATCTATCGGGTCAACTTACAGTTTCATATAAAGTTTCCGACGACATAAATACCTTCACGACCTATGCTACTAATTACAAGCCGATTGGTGTTAACCTCGGCGGTCTGCCGACAGCAAGTGGTGAAATATTGCTTGATCTTGCAAAAATCAAACCGGAATACGTCAGCCATTTTGAAATTGGCGTGAAGACAGAGCCTACTGATTTTTCAACATTGAATATTGTCTTTCATAATACAGACATTGATGATTTTCAGACGTTGGTGCAGACAGCTGAAGTGGGTGTGAACCGAGGATACCTTGCGAATGCAGAAAAAGTACGCGTATTCGGTGCAGAGTTGGATGCAAATGTACTTGTTGAAAAAAATCTTTCATTTTATGGCGCTCTTGCCTACACCGATGGAAAATATGTTTCTTTTAAAAATGCACCAGTGCCACTGGAAGAAACTGGTGGTGCATCAGCATTCAAAGATATTTCGGGTGGCGTATTACCTGGTGTATCTGAATGGGCAGGATCATTTGGTGGAGAGATCACACAACCAGGAAAATTCCTAAACCAGGAAGGAAGATTTTTCCTGGCAGTTGATTCATATTTCCGTTCTGAATTTTCTTCCAGTCCGTCACCATCGCAGTATCTGAATGTTCCAGGTTACGCATTGCTTAATGCGCGTATCGGATTCCGTCCATTGAATGGAATCTTGATTTCTGTGTGGGGCCGAAACCTGCTGGACAAAGATTATTTCGAACAAATATTACCGGCAGCAGGTAATGCCGGACAATATGCCGGTGTATTAGGAGATCCCAGGACGTATGGCGTAACACTTAGGTATAATTTTATTCCGAAGGATTCTAATTAGTTGTTCAGTAAGTAGCAAAAGGTAAGTGATTCAATAAAAATAGTCGTGAATGAATTTGAATCCCGAAGGGATTCCATATCAATAACCATGGGTAGGAATTGGACAGGACGAAGTCCTTCCAATTACTACCCATGGAAAGAACCAACATAAATACCACCACTCAACTCTGAAGGAGTTGAACTATCTAGTGAGAAAACCGCTCCCCAGGAAAATCACCCGATCCATATAAAGAAAACACCGTACACCGATTCCCATTTACCTTTTAATCGGTAATCACTAATCGATTTTTTTATCCAGCCAATGGATAATATTCAATAGCAGTTGAGGATTTTGATTGGCATGTGGATCATTCATTCCAATCTTATTTTTTTGTTCGCCAGCAAGCTGTGCGGAAAACATGGCTGCCTCACCGAACACAACCAGTCTTCCTTTTCCATATTCCAAATAAGCTCCGTTGACACACCCTAGACCTGAAATTGTCATTGTAGAATCATTGATCACACCAGCCTGTGTAGTCAGGTGCAGCGTATAGTCATCTTTGAGTGAGGAAATAATTGTTGCGTTCAGTGGAGCAATAAAACCCTGACCGGTAAAAGTTTTCATGCTGTCAATTTTTTCAAATGTGTTGCGCCCGTTGGTGATGTCGTTACTCATCAGGTTTCCTTTTTTTCTTGAAAAAACCTCTTCTCCATCATCATCTCGCATCGCATACCCATTGATAAAATTAAATCCAAAAGCTTTTGCAAGTTCTGCAGCAGCACCCGGAAATGGCATGTGATCCGCAATCAGAAATAAACTTCCTCCATTACTTACCCAATCATGAACCGCAGAAACTTCTTCTTTTGTAAAGGCAGGTTTAGTGGGCAGCACCCAATCACTATCGTCCGGTAAAGCATTTGCGATGACCAGGATATCAATGTCAGCAAGGTCGTCCGGAGTAAATGTTGACTGACCCTCTTTTAATTTATATCCATCTGCCTGCAGCAGTTTCCCGAAAGCATAATAGCGACCTGACAATGTGTGAAAATTGTAATGAGCCTCATCGAGCACTATGACCGGACCCTTACCGGCAGCATACATCGGCTTGTGAATGGCATACTGAAAATTTGAATCTGCTATTTGCTGTGCATTCAAAATCGTCACGTAACAAAAGCAACATAAAAGGACCACCAGGCTGGGTAGGATTTTCATAGAATAACTTTGTCCGAAAGTAGCAGAACTTACAGATGAATAATATTTATTCGACTATCTAAATGTTATAGCATATGAACTCACGACAATTTTATTTTTCAAAACGTCGGATGACCGTATGGACCAATTCGGCTGCAGCGTGTGGATGATAATCAAAATAGAACATAGGCTCTATCAATTCCAGCTCCATGATGACCAGCTGTTCCTCAAATCGCACCAGGTCCAGTCGTGCATATACATGAAGGAATGGAATTAATTCAAGCATAGTTTTCACTTGGTTTCGATCTGAATCGGTGGGATCCTTTCGTTCCATAGAACCACCATAGATCGCATGCGCACGGTAATCACCGGGTGCTGGCTTTTTTAGTAAGACATGAGAGATGTTGCCATCAATGATAAAATAAGACCATTCACCTTCCGCCATTACGGATTCAATTAATGGCTGTATAATGAAAGTATGATCAGGATCTTCTGAGGCTAGTGCATGATAGCGTGATACAAGATCCGATGTGGATATTTTGGTCACGCCTGCTCCACCACCACCAATGATTGGCTTCGTTACGATGGTATGCCAGTTATTTAGTAAAAAAATATCCCGGATGGCATGAATGTCTGTGCGATCTGCGAGAAATGTTGGTACAATTGGAATGCCTGCCTTTTCAAGATCGGGGAGGTAGTGTTTATCGGAATTCCATTTTACAACATCATAGGAGTTGTATAATTGACAAGAAGAAGATTCTATGCCGGCTAATACATTTAAAAATTCTTCACACCGGTCAATGTAATCCCATGTGCTGCGGATCAGGGCGACATCATATTCATTCCAATTGATGGAAGGATCACTCCAAACCACATGCGATGCTTCTATTCCTTTTTTTCTGAACTCATCGATTAAAAGGCGATCATCTTCAAAAAATACATTTATATCAGGAATCTCCCAGGTGACAAAACGCGGCAATTTTTCACATCGCAGGATGGCTACATGCATAAGCATATTATATTTTATCCGGGTATTTTATTTGCGTATGCTTCATGGATGCTAATACCATTTTCTTCAACACCAACTGGTCTATGTCATCCAGCTTTTTAATGTATATGCAAACTTTTGAAGAGGTGTGTTTCCCAAGTTTTGACAACATCACTTCTTTTCCTTCAAATTCAGATTCGACATATATCGTAATCGAATCCTTTCGTGGTGAAAATCCTGCAAGAGGGGCGTCTCCTTCCCGGCCACTGGCATAGGTGTAATGATAGGATCCAAATCCAATAATGGCAGGTCCCCACATTTTGGCTTTGAACCCGGTAAGTTTTTTCAATAATTCCACAATGCGGAAGCTGTCAGCCCGTTTGGCCGGATCGGGGATGGTGTTAAGAAAATCCTCTACACTGGCATTGGTTTCGACTGTTTGATTTTGTTTTGACATTGTTCAGACATGAGGATTCAATTTAGTGAAACTTCGAATTATCATCCGCACCATCTAATTGTATTTTCCTGATTACCTCATTTGCAATTTTTTGTCCCAAAGCCAACCCTGCATCATTATCAGACCGGAAATGGATCCCGGCAAAAAATCTTGACTCAGCACCCTCTTTCGCCCGCTTCTGAAAAATAGCCCGATCTGCCGGAAAAAAATAGGAATACAACTCACCAATGATGCCACTCATCAATGCATGGCCGGACGGATAGCCCGGAAATGGCGGAGTTGGTAGTAATGCCTGGTATGTTGTGTCATATTGATCCGGACGGATCCCCCAATAAGCATACTTGGCATCCCAGCAAGCTGTAAATCCATCATACACGGCCACTGCGATGCCTGCATATATCCGCGCAGCCCTGGGTGCGTTCAAATGAAGATTTTGCTCGAATATTTTTGTGTTCAGCAAATCATCTCCGCCACCAATGGATTGACTTGCGTAATAAAAAGCATTCGATTTTGAACGATAGGTTTGTTTGAATTGCCTGACCTCTTCCATATCTGCAGCAAAGTCAGGTGGAGGTGCTGGACGATATTGACTGCTACTATCAAGTACAACTGTTTTATTTCTGCCCGCAAGGACCAACATAGGATTTTTTCCTTTCCAATACGCAGGGCCTTGTGGAACTATTCCATCCCAATCATCTTTTGTCGTAAAATCTTTCGTGTGTTCAATTTCGTGGAGGGCAATCTTTTTTCCTAATGCAAAACCTGCCCGGGTATCCTCAGGAAAAGCTACACCAGCTGCAATACGTGATGTCATCACCTGATCTGCCATTTTCATTACTGAATCAGTCATGGTGGGATAAAAGTGTGCGATGATCGTCACAGCCACGCCTGCAGCTACTGAATATTCGCATGGATAAGAGGAACTCTCTGGCCTGACACCATACACATTGATGCGTGGATCCACTTCAAATGGTCGCTTTGATTTGTATGAGTATTTGGTATCCCAAGCGGCAACGGTGGCATCATAGGTGGCTACACTTAATAACATGTTGGCCAGCACACCATGATTCGAAATGTCAGTCATCCATAAATTCGCCATCATGTGCTGCCACCGGTAACCTGGGGCTCCTGCATTCCAATACATAATTTCCTTCCTGCCTTTTTCATCCAGATTTTTCTGAATGTCGATGATCTTTGTGATATCATCTTTCGTACTTGCCGGAGGAGACAATCGATATTCTTCACCAGAGGGGATAAACCAAGTTGTCCACTTCCCTGCATCAGGTTCCGTTTGTGCGGTAAGTTGCAGATGGATAACAAGAATGCTGACTGCAAATAAAATCTTTTTCATAATACTGAATTTTGTGAGACAAGAATATCACCTGACAAGCATCTAATGATCAACATGTCAACAGACGACACGTTAGCGTATACCAAATACAATCTCACAAATCTTTCCACTCTGAAACCATGAGATACGCTGGAAAACTGACGGTTACGGCAATTGTTTACAAGTTGACTGGTAGACGATAACCCGCCGCTGGTATACACTTTTTGCAATTCGGTAGACCGATGGTGGATTCGAGTGGGATTTGTTCAATTTTACACAACAGAAGAGCAGTGATGACCATTCCTTCACAAAGAATCCGATTGTATATTGGGATAAGTGGTGCTTATTTCCTGCTCACATTACTTAGTGACCTCTTTGCATATCCGGGTTCGTTTTTTACCAGCATGGTAAATGAATTGTGGCGGGTTGCCTATGTCACGATCCTCAATTTCATTTTATTTGAATTCACCCTGCCATACCTGCGATTCACCTGGAAGAGGATCGTACTGGGTCTGGTGATGATATGGATATTACTGATGTTTTATTCATTCGGAATGTATAGCTGGCGCACACTAGGTGTTTTTTTACACATCTATTCACCGCTGAGCAGTGATGACAATGCAGAACATGGTGTGGAATTTCAGGTCGCATATAGTTTTGCTTCTATTTTCTTTTTTGGCATTGTTCGACATATATATGATCACGTGAAGCTGAAACAATCAGCCCAACAATTGCGTATTGAAAAACAGGAAGCGGAGCTCAATTATCTGAAATCACAAACCAATCCACATTTTTTATTCAATACATTAAACAATATCTATTCACTGGCGCGTGATAAATCTGACCTGGCGCCGGAATCCATTCTGAGGCTTTCAAAAATGTTGCGCTTCATGTTGTATGAAACCAGTGGCACGTTCATCGCCCTAGAGGATGAACTTCGGATTATTACCGACTACATAGCGCTTGAAAAACTTCGATATGATGAATCACTGCGGGTAAACTTTAATTATCATGTGGAAGACATGAAGCAGGCCATACCGCCGTTGATCCTGATACCGCTTGTAGAAAATGCATTTAAACACGGGGTCTCCGAAACACGTCAACACCCTTTCGTTGATATTCACCTGTCTTCGCAGCATAGACAAATAGTTTTTATTGTGAAAAATTCAACAGAGCATAACCAGGTAATACAGGTCAAAGAAAATATAGGACTCTCTAACCTCAGGCGTCAGCTCGAGTTATTATATACGGACTATTCATTGGTGGTGGAGCCGGGAGAAAGTGCATTTACAATTACATTACGCATTAATCTGGGAAGCCATGTCTGACATCCGGTGCCTCATCGTTGAAGATGAACCTCTTGCTGTAAAAGTCCTGACGGATTATATCCGGGAAGTACCGTTTCTCAAATTGGTGGGGGCATGTAAAGATGCTCTGCTTGCAACTGATTTCCTCAGAGGCCATGAAGTAGACCTGATCTTTTTAGACATTCATCTACCCAAATTAAAGGGGATGGCTTTTTTAAAAACACTTTCCAATCCTCCAGCAATAATTGTAACTACAGCATATCATCAATATGCTGTGGAAGGATTTAATCTGAATGTTACTGATTACCTGTTGAAGCCCTATGATTTTGAACGCTTTTTAGTGGCTGTTAACAAAGTGCGATCAAGAGATAAAGCGGTATTGAAAACGAACGAACCCTCTGATCCGAAAGATTACATGTTTGTAACTGTCCAGAAGAAAAAAGTAAAAATTTTCTTTTCTGAAATCACATACATAGAAAGTCAACGCGAATATGTCAGGATCGTGACAACGCATAAAGAGTTTGTTTCAAAAATAACTACCCAGGAGATGGAAGGATTATTACCAGCCGGACAATTTAAACGTATTCACCGTTCCTATATCGTTTCTGTTTCTAAAGTTGAATCGTACACCGCTGATACAGTCGAGGTTCATGGCATTTCATTGCCAATCGGGAGGGGTTATAAGGACGTAGTTGATCATCTTTGATCGGATTGCAACCGGACATAAAGCCTTAAAGATTATTCGGTTTCTGAAACCCGAACAAACTACCACCCAGTCTGTTTGTACATTTAATTCATGCATTCTCCTATTCAAACTTCACACGTCATCACACTGCCTGATATGCCCAAATTTTATCAAGGTCTACATCTCCGTAATCTGCTGTCCGGCCCGAGAAGCCTTTTGGTTTTCATGACATATATAGTATTGATCCTCAGCCCGAATAGTGGGGCAGGCCAGGATGCCGCCAGGATCAAAGCCATGATCGAAAAATATAAAATAGATGTCAGGGGACCTTACCAGGACATTAGATGGTTCTGTAAAGATGGGACCATGCGTGAGGCACGTGATCCGTGTCCGGGTGAAAAATCCGGGAATCAGCGTGCGCGATATAAGCCGGAAGTGATAGAACTGGGGGCGAAAGAGCATATTTTCCTCGGCCAGATCCTGGCCACAACACCTAAAGAAGATTTCTGGGATGCAGGCAATGCACAATCCCGTCTTAAGCAATATCAGCTGGAACGATATCTACGCAATAATGATGATGGCTGGGTGAACCGCAAAGCCCAGTTTTATCGTGGAGCCGTGCAGGATGAAGATGAGAGTAACTGGGGTATCGAATTTTATCAATGGCTGCTGGCGGATGCTGAAAAGATCCGGTCACATTATTTCCTGATCAGGCAGAGTGCAAAGGATATTCCGCACGCAGTGGATGAAAATACATTTCAGCTCGTACGAGCCCTTTCGATGGAAATTGCAGAAGTGTTTCCTGATTTCCAGGAATACAGGATCAAGATCCATAATTCACCAGATGCTAAAGACAGCGGACGTGTGTGGGATTATCAGGATAAAAATAAAGCCAGGATCAATGAATCGATGGCGCGCAAATTTGATCAATTGATCTGTGGCCTGGAAAAGATGTTCAAGCCTTTTCGTGTCAGTGATTTTGAAGGATATATGACGAAGCTTCCCAAGGATAGCAAATCAGTAGAAGCGATGGCATATTTTCTTAACCGGTATCCAACGATGGATTGTCCACCCGATCAATGTAACCTGATCAGCGAAACAGCGCTGACCTTAAGACGTGATATTACTTTGCCAATGAAGAGTTCTTCACGTCTCGCTATGCTTGACATTTCCAATAAAATGGAAAACTTGTTTAACCAGGAATTTTCTAAATGGGAAGTTGGATATCTCTCAGAGTTATTGGAGCAAGTGCAATGCCTGTCTGAAGCTTCAGCAGCTTTTGGTTTTTTAGAATTGTGGGAATACGATCAGATCCGTTCTGAGTTACCGGAACCTATGGCAGGTGATACGATTGATTTGCAACGGCTGAGTGATTACAGCGATGCCGGCAGAAGTGTTGCTGAGTGGTCTACAGGGATGGTCCGCGCAACGTATATGCCCGTCATTGATGAGTTCCGTGAATTTGAACCATTGGCTGCAGGTTTTTATGATGACAGGGTTCGTTCATCAGTTCTTCTTTTCCTCGGACAGACTGTCAGCAGGTTAGGGGATGAGTTTTCTAATAAAGCAGGTCTTTCAAATGATGTTTTGAATATCAAAGGCCAATCCAATCTGCGTGGATTGAATCCTGGTTTTACGGTTGGTGAATTAGTTGTCGTAACAGAAAATCCTGATGAAGTCGAAATCTCACCTGAGAAGATCTATGTGTTCAATACACCACCTTCAAATCTAAAACCTGTGGCAGGCATTGCAACCGTCACAGAAGGTAACATGGTGTCACACATCCAATTGCTAGCGCGTAATCTGGGTATTCCGAATGCGGTCTTGTCCGCTGAAAACATGAACGACATAAAATCTTTTCATGGCAAAGAGATCTTCTATGCCGTATCCAATAAAGGTACCGTGATCATGAAGCTGGCTGACAAGATGAAACCGGAAGAAAAGAAACTTTTCGAACAGAAAAAACGTGCTGAAGAAAAGATATCAGTTCCGATTGCCAAACTGCAATTGAACAATCCGCATGTGGTCAATATGGATACCATTGATGCCTCACATTCGGGTAAGATATGTGGTCCGAAAGCCGCTAATCTCGGTCAGCTGAAAAAAATGTTTCCGGATAATGTTGTGAAAGGATTAGTGCTGCCCTTTGCTGTTTTTCGTCAACATATGAACCAGACCATTCCTGGTACTGAGACTAATTACTGGGCAAAGATGATCGGCATTTTTGATCATGCAGAATGTTTACGATGTAGTGATGTGTCTGAAGCAGATATTGAAAAATATATTCTTCTGCAACTGGATACGCTGCGTACGGAAATCAAGAAGATGCCGATGTTACCGGAATTCAGAACGGAATTGCAACAACAATTTCAGTTTGTATTTGGGCAGCCTTTAGGAAAGGTGCCTGTTTTTATCAGGAGTGATACGAACATGGAAGACCTCAAGGACTTTACGGGTGCTGGTTTAAATCTTACGGTATTCAACGTTGTCGATCCGGAAAAAATATTCCAGGGGATCCGCGATGTGTGGGCGTCACCTTATTCTGAACGAAGTTATAAATGGAGACAACGATATCTGAATGATCCGGAAAATGTATTTCCGTCAATTGTCATTATACCCAGTGTGGATGGTGATTATTCAGGTGTCATGATCACGAAAGGTGTGTCTTCACGCAAGGATGGAGATCTGACAGTCGCGTTCAATCGTGGTGTTGGTGGAGCAGTAGATGGCCAGGCAGCGGAATCATGGCTGCTGGCTGCAGACAATACAGATCATCTTGTAAGTCCTGCGCGTGAGACCATATACACGACCATTCCTGCAACTGGTGGTAGTGTGAAGAAACAGGCCACATTTGAAAAGCGAATCCTCAGTGAATCGAATCTTGATGCACTAAGAGCCATGGCAGCAGAGATACAGGAGAAATTACCTAATGCTCCGGGGATAACTACAAAAGGTCCATGGGATATCGAGCTCGGATTTAAGGACAACAAGATCTGGCTTTTTCAGGTACGTCCTTTTGTAGAAAATAAAGCTGCTGCGGCATCCGAATACTTACAACAGATCACACCTCAATTTGATGCGAAACGGATTTTGATCCTTTAAAAAATAACACTATGACTTTCAAATCGCTGCTGATCACTCTTTGTATAGTTTGTTTTGTGGTATCTGATTCCCCCAGCTATCCGATAGACGGTTATCCAATTACCAACATCAAGCGGTTGAGTTATCTGCAGAAAGTCGTGGATGGCGAACTGAAAGGTCCCATGCCGATTCCGGGCGCCATGCGTAAGACGTATGAGATCCAGTTGAATTTGTGGGATGCAAGAGGAGATAGCCTCGCGACGATTCCGGCTCCGGATCCGGGTTTGCAAAAAGCAATTAATGGCTTGTTTCCCAGGCTGAATGAAAATTATAGTATTGCTGTACTTGATATCACGCCTGGCAAGCCAATCAGATATGCAAGTCGAAAAGAAACAGATGGATATCAACCAGGTAGCGTTGGTAAACTTGCAGTACTATTTGGTTTTTTCACAGAGCTTGCTAAAATTTATCCTGAGTCATTTACTGATCGGGTGGATCTATTATGTACAAAACAAGTTCGTGGCGGATCCTGGGCTTTATATGATGAGCATACTGTACCCATATTTAATACAGATAAAGAAACACTCACAAAGCGCCAGGTTCAGGCAACTGATGTTTTCTTATTGTACGAATGGCTTGACTATATGTTGTCCGTAAGTAACAATGGCGCTGCAGCCATATGCTGGAGAGAGACCATCCTCATGCGCGCATTTGGAAAAAAATATCCTGATCTGACTGAAAAAGAAGCAAACGATTTTTTTGCTTCTACACCTCGTGATTCATTGTCAGATTTGGCGATCAGTGTAGTTAATGATCCATTGCGTGCCATTGGCATTTCAAAAGATGAATGGCGTTTGGGAACACTCTTTACGAGAGGTGGTTCTGATAAGATTCCCCCACAGGGAGGCAGTACGGGTACACCCATAGGCCTCATGAAATTCCTCATCCATCTCGAGCGCGGTCTTGCTGTGGATGAAGCCAGCAGCCTGGAGATGAAAAAGCTGATGTATATGACAGATCGTCGCATCCGCTACGCAGCATCGCCTGCATTGAAAGAAGCGGCTGTATATTTTAAGTCCGGCAGTCTTTACAAATGTGCACCTGAAGCAGGCTACACATGTGCCAAGTACAAAGGCAATGTTGATAATTTTATGAATAGCGTTGCTATTGTCGAGCATCCGGATTGTACAACTTACATCGTTGCCCTCATGTCCAATGTGCGTAAGCGGAACAGTGCCTCGGATCATATGGCGTTGGCGGCGTCGATTGACAGGATCGTACGGCAGTAGGTTCGGTGTTCGGTACTTGTGGTGAGCTTGTCGAATCCATTCGGTAAAATCTATATTCGGTATTCAGTACTGGGTAATCGTTATTCTGTAATCAGTATACTGTAAATAGTATTCAAATTTACGATTGTGGATTTTTTTCTATAAATAATCGAAAAGTTGAGCGTAGGCTTTGCCTACGTTTGTGTGTTGGCAAAATCTGTTTTGCAATAAATTATTTGTTGAAATAACATGTGTTCAAATCGGAAATTTGAACACACACGAACGTAGGCAAAGCCTACGCTCAACTTTATGATTTATAATGGTAAAATCCAATATTTAAAAAATAATATGCGCATCTAACGAGTGCTGTACCAAACACCGATCAACGATCACTCGCCCAACAACTTTCCGGCAAGATTTTTCACCCTGCCATGTTCATCATCCGCTGCAAGCTCGAGAAGATGATCGAACTCCGGATTTTTCATAGCCTCTATCAGCTTGAGCACAGCGAGTTTTATCTCATCATCTTTTCCTAATAAAAGCGATTCATAGAGTGCCATCTCAGCCGGGACTTCCAGATCCATTCGTTCGAGATCATCGTTTGATATTTTGTCGAGCATGGCAGATTCCATGATCGAGATGACAACCTTTTTTAATGGCGGATCGAGCACATTGTCCAGTAACTCAACCGTGCTGATACGAATGTTCGGATCCTGGTGACGCAGGTCTCCGAACAGAGGAAGAATAATGCCTGGCGGATAACTTAATCCAAGGATCCAGAAAATACGTTTCAGGTCAGCATCAAGTTTTTCTTCCAGCAGGTTGATCAGATCCTGCCGTGAAAGACTGATGGACGGATCCTCATCTTTATTTTTCCGGCTATGCTGTGCAGTATAACATAATGCAAGCGTGTTTTTATACAGATCCGCTTCCTCCATCAGGTAGGGCATAATACGTTTGCCGGAAATCGTAAGATGAGGAAATTTGGCTTTCACTTTATGGAGCACTTCAAGTGCTTCCAGTTTCAGGGCCGGGTTGTGATGTTGCACCAGTAATCCAAACAGGAAATCAATAGCCTGTTGCGTATCCATTGTCTCAGCGAGAATAGGCAGCCTGATAAGTAAGTGATCTGGTGTATCTCTGGAGGTGCTCATTTCGAGCAAGAGGGGAAGAATATCAGTTGACTTAAATTTAGCGATTGATTTTTGCACTGACGAACGTGTTGATTCTTTTGGCAACATGTGAATCAAGGTCTTTACGAATCTCAGGTCACCACTATTACCTGCTGCGATGATTGCCTTCCTTGCTACAGCAGGATTCATGTCATTCATAAATTCTTCCATCAGTGGATACAGGGATTCGATACGACCATATCCGATGGCACGTGACACCATGATGCGCGTGTCTTCTATGTCCTCCGGATTTTGTGTATGATTAGATTCACTGATTTTCGCCATGAGCCTGTTCTCCAGGTCAAACTGTGCGCGCATCTGTGGATTATCACGCGTCTCTGTGGCTAGGCCAACCAGGGCAGCACCACTGATAGCGAGATCCGGATCCGTGAGAAAATCATGAATGAACTGTACACGATTCAGACGCGTGTGTGCCAGCAAGGCAGAAAACGCGCGTGACCTAACTTCATCATGCGGATCCTTTAACAGGGGAGCGATGTCTTTTATGATGCTGTGATCGGTATGATAATACAATGCACTCAATGCAGCATGACGTACTCTCGGCAAAGGATGTTGCAGCAATGGAACCACATCCTTCATTAGGCTCGCATCTTTACTTTCCTCAAGACTTGCCAGAAGATGCAGGATCTGTTCTGTGGTGCCGGATTGCAATGTGCGGCGAATACCATCTACGACTGACGTCACTGAAGGTGGTGGCTGACCAACATCCGTTTCCGGAATTGACAATCCAAGTTGGCGTTGAAATGCGAGTACGTATTCATTGCGCGCACGAATAGCAAAAATGAACCAGAGACTGATGAGTCCGAGGATCAGGATACTGACTGCTCTTACGGATAAGTCAAGACCATTGATCAGGAAAATGAGCATAAGGCCACCAATACCTGTGGCTGTTGTATCGACAAAAACATCGATGTATGTTTTTGCCTGGCTTTTGATCGCCATGGGCACTGGTAAGATCAATAACTCTGTTGCTGCTTTATTGATAGATTGTTTAAGAGAAATATCGAGCAACTTAAGTGCTGTACCTGCCCACAAGACTGGTGTGTTTAATACGGTCAACGTACTCATAAATAATGCGCCGGGTAGTACAAATAAACTTCGCCCTACACCGAGGAAACCAACAAGACGTTGCGTAATTAGTAATTGTATAGCGAGTGCTACCACATTGGATGTGGAAAACCAAAAACCAAAATATCCGGTGAGATCATCAGGGTCTTTAATGTTCGCTGAGGCAATAGCGCTGAACTGGAACTCTACAAGTTTTGCCACGACAACACTGATGCCAATGATCATCGCGAGATATGTGAGATGTTTTGAGTTGCGAATTAACCGGAGTGGATATTCATGTAGTGTTTTGCCTTTCTTTTCAGGTCTTTCTTTCTGGGCTGCAGGGACAATTGTATTCCAGATCCGTTGATTTAGGATCATGCTGATAAAGAGTAATACTGCTGCTACAAATAGCAGGTATTCGCTGCCCATAAACTGGGTCAGCAATGTGGTAAGATATCCTCCACTGATACCTCCCGCGATTGCTCCTGCACCGATGAATCCAAACAATCGTTTCGCTTCAAGCGAACTAAACATCAGATTGGCGAGGAGCCAGAACTGAGATGTAGTGATGAGACCAAAAAGTGCTACCCCGATGTAAAAGACATAGCTCATCCAAGCCGGAAACAGATCGAATTGCAACAATGTACCGAACGTAAGTAATCCCAAAATGGAAATGACATACGTGCGGAGCATGATAGAACCCAGCTGCCTCCGGTTGATCAGTTTCGAATAACCTGTAGAAAATGCAAGCGCGGTTAGCGCTACCAGTAAAAAAACCAGGGGAAGCTTTTCAATTCCTACAGTAGAAAGGAACCGGGCATTCGCGACCGGTTTGATGATCCAGAGACACTGGATAAGAAGAAATACGTTGAGCAGCATGAGCCATACACGCCTGAACTCACCCGTGCGGATGTCAAACGTTCGCAGAAGGATATCCTTCCATCTGGAAAGCAATGCATCGAACATATAATCATGCTAAACTACCCTTTTGCAACCAGCGCAGTATCGATTTTTAACATCAGTTCGCGGAGCATTGTTTCGCCCCCTGCATCCTCTGCCAAAACGACTACGATGTATTTGCGGTCTGCGTCCCATACGAGGGCAGAATCCGTGTGCCAGGTTGACCAGGTACCGGATTTACGGTAGACTTTGGCCTCAGGTGCTACACGATCCAGGACAGAAACGAACTTGTGGTGGAGTTCAGGATCGACGAGGATATTGAGCATATCTTTTGAGCGTTCGGGAGATACAAGCTGACCGAAAGCGAGTTTGTAATAATATTTGCAGACCTGCATTACGGATGCGGCATGGCTCAGGTTTTTGATTGGGTCACCGACACGACCGTTGCTGCCGCCATATGCTTTGCCGACCCATAGGCCACCACCATGTTCGCGGTCATAAAGATTATATTTTGGATCCTGCATGACCTGGCCGATTAGCTTCAGACCACACCGGTCAATCATTCTTGTGGCGGCGGAATTGCTGCTTTTTGCGATCATCATACGCATATCAGCTTTTACTTCAGCAGTTTCTTTGAATTTTCCCTGCTCGAGGGCTTCCTGGGAAGCAAGCAGGACAGCGATCTTAGGCAGGCTGGCTGCATAGACCATATTACTTGGGTTGATGGCGGCAAAGCGCGCATGCAATGGGTCGCTCATGTCGACGATGCCGATATTGAGCATTTTATTTTTTGAGAGAGCTTTCCAGTGGCTGCTTGAGCTTACGATAGCTTCGAGTTTAGCCTGGAGACCGTCATCATAGAGGTCTTCGAGGTTGCTGATGGCTTCTGCCGGTACATTCAGCGGTAAAGTGTTAATATCTAAGGTTGCTATGGGTTCAGCTACCGGGAGGCTTGCTGTTATTGTGGTGGTATCACCTGAGGTGATTGTGGTGGGGGCAGAATCAATTGATATCCAGGGGGATAGGGTTAAAAAATAACCAATGAGTACAGGGCTTAGTGAGAACAGGAATGAAAGGACTGTTACTTTTTGCATAGGCTTATTTTAAATTGTGTAAACGTTGATTGGAATTATGTAAAAGTAACTTAGTGATTCCGGATAATATTGCCGACGAGGGTGCTTTAACAGTCGATTAAAAGTTAAAAAAAGGACTTATTCGCTGAATAGGGAAATTTGGGGGTTAAACCCGCCATTGTTGGACAATACTCAATAAACCCTATAGATTTGATAGATGTTAAATGACAACAATGACATTAATAAGTGCACATATTGATTAAGTGAAGCAGCATGAAACCCGCAAAAAAAAAAGAGCAATTCAATTGCTCTCATCTCTCCCTTTATCACTTTTTCACTTCTCACTCTTGGGATACTTTTTCACTTCTCACTCTCAGGATAGGTGTAGTTAAACATCCACCGAATCCCAAACCGGTCAAGGCAAACACCCCAGTATGCTCCCCAAACCTGATCAGAAGGAGCAGCCAGATCACCTCCACCACTTGAGAGTGCATTGTACAATCGATCGACTTCTTCTTTAGAATCAGGTTCAAGATTGATGGTCGTGTTATTGCCCACTACAACTTTGTGACCAAAAGACTCAAGCATATCAGTGCCCATGAGTTCGGTACCACCAAGGATGGGTAAGGCGACATGCATCACCATCCCCTGCTCGTTTTCAGGAATGGCCGGGCCATCATGCATCGCAGGCATGTCCCGGATATACATGATCGGTGCAGTAAATTCTGACTGAAAAATAGTTTTGTAAAAATTGAAAGCCACTTCCGTATTGCCCTGGAAGTTGAGATAAATCGAAACCTTAGCCATGAAGTATAATTTTTGTTATCACAAATATGTGCTGATGAATATACATTTTCAGGTGGTGAATGAGACCTTATGCACGGTCAATTACGACATGGTAGCTAATCTAATTACTTGTTACTTATTCAGCTGTTTCCGTAGCAGGGAAAAATATGCGGGTACATCTTGTAATCTGCTGCCGTACCAACTGAACATTTCACCATCTGCGATAATCACTTTTGCATGGGGAAATTTACCTTCAAATTCTTTGACATGTTTTTGACGGAAGGGGTACGGTTCGCTTGATAAAAATATATAGTCAGGATTCAGATCTTCTAATTGTTGTACAGTTACTTCGGGATATCGGGTTTGGTGTTGAAAAATATTTTCTGCGCCAAACTGCAGAAGCATATGGTTGATGAATGTGTCACTGGCAGCTATCATGATTGGATCCTGCCATATCAGATAAGCGACACGTAGTGTGTCCCGTACGGGTTGGTAGTTTTGAAAACTATCCTGTATTTTTTTTATAAGAATATTTCCTTCCTCTGTTCGACCTGTGATGCGCGAAACTTCCTTCATCATAACATACGCTTCATTAAGCGTATTGATATCACTCATCCATACCGGGAAATGCTTCTGTAGTTCTGTGATACGTTTATGTTCATTCTCTTCCTTGTTGCCGATGATCAGGTCAGGTTGAAGATTTTTTATTTTTTCAAGATGGAAATTTTTAGTGCCCCCCACTTTTGCAACATTGCTGACCTTACTTGCAGGATGCACACAAAACTTTGTGATACCAATAATTTCATTCTCGAGACCGAGAGCAAAAAGAAATTCGGTCTGTGACGGGACGAGTGAAATAATTCTTTTGGCAGGTGAATGGAAATCAAATGTATGACCGAGTTGATCTGTGCTTGTCAGATTCATATCAGGTTATATCTGATGTATATGGGCAGTGAAGACAGCCGTTCTTGCAACAATACCCTCTTTGAGTGAGATAATGAGCTGTGAAGACATACAAACCTTGTTCATTGATATAGAAATCGACGTCACGGATCAGCACATCAGGATGAGTGTGATTTTTGGGCGGGTCGGGAGCGTCAGGATTTTTCACTTCAACAGCCAAAATAGAGAGAACCTTAAATTTATTTGTTACTTTTTATTTTTGATTTCATTCTCAATGCTTTTCAACAATTCTAACTGTTTTCCCTGGCTGTCAAATAATATTTTTATTTGATCCTCAATCAATAAATCCATTTTCTGATGTAAACTTCTTACGGCTAACTCAGCTTTCAGATTAATCAGGTAATCGTTTTCGCTTCTTTTTCTGTCTTTTTCTTCTTTCCGGTTTTGACTCATCATGATGATCGGTGCCTGCAAAGCGGCAATGGCCGATAAAACCAAATTCATAAGTATAAAGGGATAGGGATCAAAATTTTCCGGGACCGGAGCAAGCGTATTGAACAATATCCAGCTAAAAAGAATCACTGAAAAGAAGATTATAAACCTCCAGCTGCCTCCAAACCGGGCTACTTTGTCTGAGATACTTTGTCCGGTACTTATCATCTCTTTTGGTGGGTGCAAAAGATTTTCCACAATCAGTTTTTCTTCCGTGATTGTTTTTGCAACAATTTCCTGAAGTCTGAGGAGTTGCTGTTGTTCTGATTTTTGTAAAATTTCTATATCTGTATTCATGATATTTTTTTAGAGATTAGGGAACTCAGGTAAACGCCTATAATCATGGTAGCCGATGGCTTCAGAGGATTATTTTTCTATTTCAGTACCCAATCTACGAGATATGTAATCACCATTCTGCTCTGTGAACAGAATGTCGTGTAAGGTGATGTTTCCTGAACCCAATAACATAATATCAGGCAGGAAGGTAAATATCAAAAGTGGTTCCCATGCCTAATTCACTGGTTGCAGTAATAATGCCGTTGTGATTATCCACTATTTTCTTAACGATGGCAAGACCTATTCCGGTACCCGCAAATTCATCTTTGCTATGCAGTTTTTGGAACAATTCAAAAATACGTTTACTGAATTGCGGCTCAAATCCAATACCGTGGTCCTGGAAGGAAATATGACAATAGATTTTATCAGGTGAAAGATGGGGATTCGGTATTTGACTTCCCGGAATGAGCTTGCTTTGAATTATGATGTGCGGAGGAGCCTGAGGTTTTGAAAATTTTATTGCATTGCTGATGAGATTGTGAATCAGTTGACGGAATTGGAAGGGAATAATGTTTGCAGTACAGAGTTCAGAAGAATCGATGGTTACGTTTTTTTCTTCCAGGACTTCTGCCAGTTCGGATGTTACGTCATCAATTATGATTCCAAGGTCGGTACGGACAAATTTTCTTTCAGCCGTGTTGAGTCGGGAATATCCCAGGAGATCCTGGATGAGTTGTTGCATTCTGCTGGCCGCAGACTTCATTCGTTCGAAAATATATTTTCCATTTTCTGAAAGATTTAGATTTTCTTTTTCCAAAATAATCGTAGCGAAAGTTTGAATTTTACGAAGGGGCTCTTGTAAATCATGACTGGATACATACGTGAAAGCCTCCAACTCATTGTTAGCAATCAATAGTTCTGATGCCCTTTTTTCTTTTTCTTCATTTTGAAACTGAAGTTGTTTGTTCGCTATCTTGAGTTCCGCTCCTCTTTTTTCTTTTTCCAGATTTTGAACGACTAGTTCTTTGTTGGCTGTTTCTAATTCTTTTGTTCTTTCCTTTACTGCTTTTTCTAAAGCATCTTTTTGTACGATTTGTTCGTGGATTTCAGTTGTACTGCCTACCCATTTAGTTATTTTGCCATCCAGATCTTTTATGGGTGATGCGAGGTTTAAATGCCACTTGTATTCGCCCTCCTTATTTAAGAATCGCATTTCCATTTCTAATTCAGTGCCACTTTCTGAGGCAGCTTTAAATCGTTTTTGAAATTCTCCCACCTCATCGGGGTGCATAATTGTATGGTATCCAAAGTTTTTTAATTCTTCAAAATTTTTGCCCGTATAGTCCAGCCAGTGTTTATTAAAATAGAGGACATTACCTTCCGTATCTGCATTACTTATTTTAGCAGGCATCAGATCTGCTAATTGACGAAAGTGTAATTCACTTTCTTCTATTCGCTTCCTGGCATTCACCTGGTCAGTAATTTCATGGGCTAAGGCCATCACACCACTAATCGTTCCATCCGCTTCCCTCAGGGGTTCATATACAAATTTTACAAATGCATTTTCTAATTTCCCATTTCGTTGAAGACTGATAGGAAGCTCCTCTGCGACAAATCGTTCACCTGTGGTATATACATGATCCAGCAATTCTTTAAAGCCCTGGTCTTTTAGTTCCGATAATACCGTAAAGGCAGGTTGATTGATAACATCCTGTATGTCTCTGCCCCACATTTCACTCATGGGTTCATTAATCACTTCGATCACATAATCCTCACCGCGTAATACGCAGATGGCTACAGGTGCCTGTTGAACTAATAAGCGGAATTGTGCTTCACTTGCTTTTATGGTTTTGTTTAATAATGCATGTGAAGTAACTTCAGAAGTGATAATACTCACACCTTCAATTTCACCTTCGATGTTTCTTTGTGCATGCAGGAGAAAATTATAATACTGTAACTCCGTCTTTCCATTCCGTTCGATCTGGATGGCTGTTTCAGTGGCAGTATATGAATTTCCTGATGTATAAACATGGTCGTATATTTCTTTATAACCTTGTTCTTTGAATTCGGGCATGAGATCAAAAAATGGCTTTCCTTCGACGTCCATACCTTTCCCCCAAATTTCCTTAATGGCATCATTAGCCGTGGTAATAATCAATTCAGGTCCTTCGAGGATTGCGATTGCTATAGGAGAAGAGCATATCAGGTTATGATATCGTTCTTCGCTTTCTTTTATTTTTTTATTGATCTCAGCCTGAGGTGTTACTTCATGAGCCACGATGGCAATGCCGTCTATGACATTGTTTACATTTCGTTGAACCTGATAAATAAATGTGTAATAATTCAATTCTGTTTTCCCAAATCGGTCAACATAAACCGGCATTTCGTGTGCCTGATAGGTTATGCCTGTGGTATACACATCATGAAGAATATCACCGAAGCCCTGATCAATTATTTCTGGTATTTCGTCCAGTATGGATTTTCCAATTACTTCTTTTCCTTTGCCCCAGGCATTTAAGATCGCATCATTGGCAGACTCAATGATAAATTTTTCTCCTTTTAATATGCTGATCATAAAAGGTGAGGAGTGCACCATGTTCCGATAGCGATGTTCACTTTCTTCCAGTGCTCTAGTCGCCTGCTGCTGTTCGGTAATATCTCTGGAGACAGAGATAAGACGAGTAATACTTCTGGGATTGTCTTCCTGTACTACCGGTGAAACAATGACATCCCACCATTTTTCAGAACCTTTCAATGTCCTGTCCATCGCCTGAAAATGAGCAATGCCACCATTCAGAGCTTTTGATACGGCTTCTTTAACCATCTGTTGGTTTTCAATTCCCCAGAGTTCCCACCAATATTTGTTTTTAATGGTATTGAAATCATCGATATCCAGGGAACAAAGACCATTCATATTCATAAAAACAACCCTACCTTCATAGTCAATGATCTTCACGCAATCAGGATTACTTTCGAGCACCGTTCGATTAAAGTTTGCATTGGCCTCAATTTTTTTGCGAGCCAGCACCTGCTCCGTTACTTCATATGCAATCGTCGTAACACCGGAAATAGAATCATCGGCTTCCAGATAAGGTTGATAAACAATATTAAAATATCGATCTTCTAATTTGCCATCGTGTTTTAATTGTGCCAGTATTTCATTGCTGTGATAAGGAATGCCTGTCGTATAAACTTCATCAATCAGAGCAGGGAATGATTGATCTTTAAGTTCTGGCAATATTTCAAGCAGCGTTTTTCCTTCTACATCTTTCCCTTTACCCCAAAATTCTTTCATTCGATCATTGGCCATTGTCACCACCATTTCTTTTCCCTTCATGACTGAAAAAGCAAATGGAGATTGCATGAGCATTTTATAGTATCGCCTATTACTTTCTTCGATACTTTTCAATACGTTCTTATTATTCTCAGGATGTATGGGTATTACATAGTCTTCTATTTTCATATGTGTTAAGGGTTCGACCTGCTGACCATGCCAGAAGCACCTACTAGGACAATGAATTGTCGAATAGGTTGTGATATCTATTGATGATATGGATGGAAACTCCTGATTTAACTAAACCTACTTTTGAAAAGCAATTTTAGTTTCTCATTTGGAAAAATTTCTCAAATGCATGATTTGCACAGATATCCTATGGATGTTGGGATAAGGGCTGGATCGGGAAAAGGTAAGGGTGTAAATTTCACAGTATTCGATATATTATTACATATTTTCTCTTTTCACATACAATTCGGCCTTTTTGACTTCAGTTCTTTTTAGGTGCGAAGTATTTGTAAAAGAAATAAGTTGGGTGTAGTAGAGTTTTGCTTTTTCTTCCTGGCCTAATTTTTCAGCAGCCAGACCAGCACCATACAGGCTGTTAAATCGGTTAGGTGCTTTTTTTAGCACGCCTTCGTATGCTGTCAAAGCTTTTGCGGGTTTGTTCAGCACCATCAACATGTCAGCGAGAAATTCCCTTGCAGGAATCACTTCACCAGGTGTGACCGGATGTTTTTGGGTGAGATCTTCCATATTAGCAGCTTCTGTGAGAAGGGCTAGAGCTTCTTTTTGTTTTCCTTCTTTCATCCGTATCCAGCCTTCAGCGATTTTCATTTGTATAAGGACCTGGTTACTTTTATAACCATCTTTTTGCACAACTAACGTATCGTGTTGAGCAGAAAGAAGTTTTAATTCGGCATGCGCATCATCCAGCTCGTCAAGATGTATCAACCCGATCACATGGGTAAAATGGATCATCGCCTGTTGCCATGGATATTTATTCCAGGGAAATGATTCCGGATGAGGTGTAAGTTTTGCTGCATCTTCCCATGAATGATTTTCCAGTGCATATCGGGCGGGTATTGCAGCAAATGAGTAGGCATTTATAAAATTGGATGCCGACACTTCGTTGATCGTCATGGTATAGTCCAGGATTTTTTTAGCTTCCACATTTTCACCTTTTTGCAGGTAGGCATACATAAGATAATCGAGTGCATGCATTTCTTGATCCCAATGACCCTGGACACCTGATGCCTCTGCATAACATTTTGCGGCATCGGCTGAAACAAGATTCGATTTTATCGACTCATCCCACAGGCCAAGACGTGTGAATATATGTGAAGGCATATGTTGCGCATGAGCGGAGGATGGAGCAATCGATGCGTACTTTCTTGCAGCCGGCAGTGCCTCTTTTGCTAAAGCGGGAGAGTCATACGTATGAATCATGTAATGTATCAGACCAGGATGATCATTTTGATCGGGGTTGAGTGCCTTTAGGATGCCTCCTGCTTTCTTTTGATTTGCAAAAGTTGTGTCAGCAGGATCGGCTGTTCCATCAAGTGCAAGGGCATACAAAACTGCTGCTTCCTTGTCTTCAGGATAGTCTTGATAAATTTTTGCCATCGCCTCTTCATACATCTTGCTCCTGGTCTTATGGTCCAGATTTTTCCAGTCATGGAACAATAAACTGATCGCATCGATGTATGCTGCTTCTCGTAGTGTTTTTTGCCGGATTGATTTTGCAATCGCCAGTGCTTTTTCACCTTTCTCCAGTTCTGATTCTGTGGGAGGAGTCCAGAGTGGATGAAAATTGCTCATGGCGACACCCCAGTACGCCATCGCACAATCCGGAGCTGCATCAATTACTTTTGCAAATACTTTTTCGGCCTCATCGTATTCAAATGAATGCAGCATCGACAGAGCCAGTGCAAATTGTTCCTTTACAATACCCGGACATGATGTCTCCAGGTTGACTTCACCAAAGACCTGCTCTGCATCGCCGCATAGGATTATGTCACCTTTTTTCAAATTGATCGCCTCCAGGTCTTCTTTGGAGGGCGCGTTGCTTTTTTCTTTGCAGGTAATGCAGGTGATGGAAAGAAGAAGTGATATCGGCAGGAAGATGTAAGTGGTTAGATTTTTCATTCTTGTCAGGTTTTTTGTTTGAGCAAGAGGAGCGTATAGCAAGGAGAATGGGTGTTACCAAATATAAGAAAAAACTCGGTAAATGTGTTGGATACGAGAGGAGGGGTTGGTTCCTTTGCATTGTGGTATACAAATATGCTGCACCTACGGCGCTACAAATATGTCGCACCTACGGCGCTACAAATATGTCGCACCTACGGCGCTACAAATATGCCCCACCTACGGCGCTACAAATAAGCCGCACCTACGGTGCTAGAAATATGCCACACCTACGGTGCTAGAAATATGCCACACCTACGGTGCTAGAAATATGCCGCACCTACGGCGTTACAAATATGTCGCACCTACGGCGCTACAAATATGCCACACCTACGGCGCTACAAATATGTCGCACCTACGGTGCTAGAAATATGCCACACCTACGGTGCTAGAAATATGCCGCACCTACGGCGCTACTCAGGATAAATTTGAGCACCGTAGGTGCGGCATATTTGTAGAAAAATCAGGAGAAGAAATTACCTCATTGAGCGCCGTAGGTGCGGCATATTATTCCACCCAAGTAAAGAGATACCGGTCATCAAAATCAATATCAAACTCCTTCAACAACTCTAAATACTCTTCCCGAAAACTCTTATTTTTATGGTGTTCCTTTTGATTTCGCACATATTTGACAATCGTATCAAGTAGTGATTTATGATAGGAAAATGCACCATATCCATCCTGCCATTTAAAATTAAAATTGAGTCTTTTGGATTCGTTTAGCCAGCGGGAAGAATTTGATTTCATTTCATTGGCCAGACTGGAGAGCGATTGAGTTGGATGTAAGCCAACTAGTACATGTGTGTGATCCGGATTACAGTAAATCGCCAGCATCTTATGTTTATGAGCTTGTGCGATACCGGTCATATATTTTTGAAGTTCATCCCGAATGTTTTCGTGGATTAAAGCGTCCCGGTGTTGCACGGCGAATACCAACTGTATGTACAGTTGTGTGTAAGTGTTTGGCATTTTGATTTCAAAAACTGGTGAATACGAAAAATAGGAATTTGATTCTACATATACAAATATGCCGCACCTACGGCGCTACAAACATGTCGCACCTACAGCGCTCCAAATATGCCGCACCTACGGCGCTCCAAATATGTCATACCTCCGGCCCTACTACAAATATGTCGCACCTACGGCGCTACCTAAGTAATACAAGCTCCGTAGGTGCGACATATTTGTAGAATCAGATCCGCAGCGCCAGCAACAAATACATCCTCACCATCGTATCATCGATCCCATTGACTGCCGTAAAATAGTCACCTGGGCTAAAAACGGAGGCAGACAATTGCATATTGAGATTGGGACTGAAATAATAATTGAGGTACGCATCGCCACCCACACCTATATTTTTACTTTCCGTATTCAAATTATTAACCGGACCCGTTGCAATTCCGGGCGAACGGTCGACCTGTTCCAAAACACTTGCATAAACAGCATGGACCCCCGTTGCCACAAATTTTCCAACATTAAAATTGAGATGAAATGTGAAAGCCTGGAGATTTGATCCTTTGAATGCATCGATGTACCCAAACCGACGATGTTCATTTTGCCATAGCACATTATAAGATTTGATTTCATCATCGCCAGGTACATCATCACCACTGGCCCGGTAGTATGCGATATCTGCTACCACCTTGTCATCATCAGATGCATAACCAGCACCTACTTCGAATGCATGAGCACTGATGCTACTCTCAATATTTTCATTTAAAATTCCTTTTCCACTTCCTGTTTGCAAAATCGCTTCTGCAGAATATTTCAGGTTGCCTGACTGACCGAAAAGACGCACATTGGGCATGAAGACCGAAGTTCGAAACCCACTGTTATATTGATCAATAATATAGATGAGGTTGGCATCCAGATTGAGAACTTCACTCAGATTGAACGTATTAAAATTGCCGAGGAAGATGGGATGATTCCAGTCAAAATTAGCAGAGTCAGGTGCAGCCTGGTACAATTGGACCCACATGAAATCGCTGGTCGAGCGATTTGATTTATATCGTAACCTGACACTTTCAAAACTTCGGCCTTTGATAAAATCATCATCCCCTACAATTATTTCGTTTCCATATTTACCAAGAGACATCCGGCCGAAACGTAACGACAATTTGCCGGCACGATCAAGTTTTTTCATATCGACATATGCCTCGTACAGCGAAAGGTTTGGATCCAACGGCCCCAAGGCCCGGGTGTACACTCCGTACGATTGCAGATTGACCACCATATCAATATTTTTTGGCAACGATAATTTGCCACCAACATCACCGCGCAAATAAAAATTTAGCTGGCCCGTATCTTCTGGCATACCGGCTTCTTTATAATTGATCGTGCTCTCCGGCCTGAAGAAGAAATAGACCAACGGTGTGAACTGAACTTTCCCTGATGAAAGGGAAGGTTCATCCATTGTATATGCGCTGTCATAAGGAAGGTAAGGGATTACACCATCGGCAGGAAGCACGGAATGGACAATGTCATCGGGGTTTACTAATGGTGGCGTTGTGACCTGGGCAGAAAGATATCCTGTTATAAGACACAAAAGCAAACTGGAAAGGAGACGATTCATGGTTCCGGAATTGAAGGTTGGAGTTTTTAGGTCTGTGTTGTGAATTTACAAAAATGAATACTCAACTAAATGTGGGAGGAGCCTTTCGGGGTGAACGGGGTGAATGACTGTTATTTTGGCTGTTATTTTTTTCCTGAAATCTTTTTTTCTTCTGCATCCAGTTCATCCAGTGCACGGATAAAGGCAGGCTTAAGATCGCGAAGTTTATAATATTCAGTAAAGTAGAGATGAAGAATAAAAAATACCAGGGATACAAGCAAAAGTGAATGGTAACCAGTCAAGACAATCAGCCCGGCAAAGATTCCCTGGATTAATATGGAGATCCCTGCCCAGTTATATATGGTTGCGGCCCGCTTGCAATGAGCTTCAGCATTTTGTTTGCTCATGATGTTCGTGAACAGATCGGGTTCGAGGCGCCAGGAAGCAGAAAAATATGCCAATGAACCCAACATAACGAAAATGGCAAATCCTTTTGTCCATGTCACTACGTTAATATCATCGATGGAAGTTTTGATCGTAATAAAGGAGATGAGAATAAACTGGCCAATACTAACCAGGAAGGGCAGGATCGTATCAACAATATTGGGAAACCAACGAAGGAAAAAAATGCCGATCGCATAATGATGCCACACTATGAAGATCACAAAAAGCATCAGGATCAGCGGTAGCAAACGGATATCCATGAATGGTTGTTCTGACATCTCCAGGTATGTGATGATATTGGGTACAAGCTGCGAAAGAGCAATCCCCTGCAGCAGAGAAA
Organism: Saprospiraceae bacterium; assembly: GCA_031426295.1. Taxonomy (GTDB): domain Bacteria; phylum Bacteroidota; class Bacteroidia; order Chitinophagales; family Saprospiraceae; genus Opimibacter. Next base: position 19,179 of record JANPKZ010000194.1, on the reverse strand, counting down.
TTACGGTCAGGTAGATCGTCGGGAAATGACTGCCAATGATTTCTGCTTTTTTGGACATCGGTTAGTTTTATGAAAGAAACGAAAAAAACTGAGTATGTCTGTCGTGTACTTTTTCGTTAAACTGTGTGGGTATCAGCAACAATTCGAACCCCCTGACGTTAAGAGATATTTGGTTAGCATCCTATGTGGCGGATATTGTCCACTTTACCAAAAACACCTTAAATCTCCCTTTATCCTTTTTTTGACCTGTTCGAGCGGGTTACCTGCTCCTTCAGTAACATGTATTTGGTCTCAGAGAAAGACGAGCCTACTATTACTATTACAAAAGGGAGTTACTATCAATTAATGGCTTTAAGCAATCTATTAACAATGTTTTTCGAGCTTTACTATTCATGATATTCAAAAAATGTAAGTATAAACTGTCTGTGATGTTGGTTGGAAGTAAAGAAATATGGATGCTCATTATTTTTTGCCTGGGGGTGCGCGTTGCCACCGCTCAATCCAATCCGGCTGATGATGCAGGCGGTGCTGGGTGGCGTTTATGGACAGGGATAAATACAGATATATTTTTATCCAGAAAATCAGAAATTTCTATCGATTATTTGCGTGGTGCGGATATGGCCGATCCAATCGTTACGGATTTTCACCAGGCAAGTGCATCTGTAGATTATGATTTTACAAAACAAATTTCCGGGAAGGCTGGGATGACATTCACCCAAACCCCTTCTTCCGGTGAATTCACATATCGTGTATTCCTGAGAGGATCTTACAAAATGAAAGTTGGTGATCTAGTCAGTTGGACCCATGGTCTGCAGGCAGAATCCCATTCACCCAATGAAAACAGATTTGATTACCGTGGAATTTATATGACTCGTTTTGGATTACAACACCGTTTGAAACTCCTCCGGGTGGCGCCTTCCATTTCATATTGGCTCTACTATAACATCGGGGGTTCAAAAATCCAATACTATGATACTTCAGGCGAACCTTCTGTAAAGGAAACTGCTGATGGTTTCCACCGTGGAAGACTGACGCTAAATGTGAATAGCAAGTTGAGTGATGCAGCTTCGATTTCCCTTTATTATATGATGCAAAATGAGTTTAATCTCTTTGGAGATTCAAGAGGGTTGAATGTCATCAACCCGTCCACGGGAAAAATAAAAAGACCTTTCAGCAATTACAACGTGCTGGGATTGTCTCTTCAATTTGATATATAAAATGTCTCCTGATTTAAAGCTAAATAGAAAATAAAATGAAGATGAGGGTCAAAAAAACATATGTGTGCCGTAAAATATCCGACTATAAATTACGTACGGATATACCACGATCTTATCAAGTGGAAGTAGGTGATATCGGAATATTTGAGGTACTGGCAATCGGGAAGCATACGAAAGTACAATCTGCTTCCCGGCTCAATGTCACGATCATAGAAGGTGATCATATTATGGCGGCATTTGGCACCCGCTATGCATCAGCCCAGATCGAAGGATATCTACCTGATCACCTGAATCAGGAATTGCATATCCTTGGCGGTGGAGGAACAGTTGGTGTGGTGAAAAGTATGCATGTTAACTACGAAGAAAAAGGCCCGACCACACTTAAATTAATCGGATTGGTGTCTGATCACCAGCACCAAATTCTGAATACGAAAAAGATGGAGCGCCCGAGGATGAAGTCATTTAGTGGTGCAGCAGCAGCTTCTACCAAAGTAATTTTATCATTAGGGTCTTCTATGGATAGTGGTAAGACAACATCAGCAGCATACCTGGTGCATGGATTAAAAAAAGCGGGCAAGAAAGTCGCGTTTATTAAACTTACAGGAACGATCTATACCAAGGATTGTGATCTCGCTTATGATCTGGGAGCAGATGTTTCAATAGATTTCGGTGAGTTTGGTTTTCCTTCCACTTATATGTGTGAAGAATTAGAGTTACTCAACCTATACGAATCATTGCTTTCAGAAGTGGTCCCTTTTAAACCGGATTATGTCGTCATGGAAATTGCGGATGGATTATATGAAAGAGAAACAAAGATGCTGCTGACCAATAAAAATTTTATGTCTACCATCGATAGCGTCATGTTTTCTGCAGGTGATAGTTTGGCTTCCATCCAGGGCGTCCAGGTACTTAATCAATGGGGGATCCACCCATCCTGCCTGAGTGGATTATTTACAGCAAGCCCATTACTCATCGAGGAGGTTAAAGCCAATACAAACGTACCTGTATTCAATATTCATCAGCTGGCGTATGAGAATGTGGCTCCGGCTATTTTTGCACCAAGGCATAAACTGACCATAGCCAGAAGATAATGCAATTGTGATCCAGAATATTTCTGGAACTTATAGTATTTTATTGACCTATCATGGAACCATGCAACAGTACAAGCAATATGTAGCAGCACATATTCGTAAACACCGTTTTGCGTTCGTGTTCATTATTGCCGTTGGATTTTTAAATAATATCGTTTCCTTTCTCCTTCCGGTTTCTATTGGCGAATTTTTTACACTTTACTTTCACACGGGCAGCAACAAAGGAATGCTCCTGCATTGGTTAGGAATTCAATTATCATCAATTGATCAATTTTTCATCTTTTTTGGTGGACTTATTTTAGCCAAAGCCATACTAACGCTCATCGAAAATTACCTGACTTTTCAATTTGGGGAAAAATTTGTAAAATTTATTAGGGAGTTGGTCTTTTCAGCGCAGATGCATTGGTCAGCTAACTCCTTACCTGAAAATTCATACGGAAAATATTTACTGCGGTATAGTAATGACTTAAAAAGTGTGCAAAACTATATTACAAGAGGATATCTCGAAGGGATCAAGAGTTCCCTTTTCCTGATCAGTGGCATTTTTGTGATGTTTAAAATTAATGCTGAATTAACTTATATCCTGGTGTTTGCAATAATCGTGCTGATCGGTATTATATTTCTGATCGGACGCTGGCAAAGCACCTATATCGTTCAGAGCAGATCATCAAGAAGCAGCCTGCTTGCATTTGTAGCACGGCAATTTTCAAGATTTAAAAGGATTAAAGAAAAAAACCGGGAAGAAGAAATGATCACAGGCTTTCATGAAAGATCGGATAAATTATACGTGGAAAATATGAAGTATAATTTTTCAGAAAGTGTATTGATGACTCTCGTTCCTGTCATGGTCTTTATGATTATAGGAATACTCTTATGGCGAATGATTTTTTTGGAAGGTACCATTGGGGCAGGTGAAGGATTAATGATGGTGCTCATCCTGATCATGATGGAAGGCGGCATCAGACGACTTTTAAAAGTGCCTACCTATCTGAATAAGGGCAGGATATCACTTCAAAAAATCAACAAGCTTTTAACAGAACCTAATCCGGAAATAATTGTGGTTGATCAGGCCTAATTGCTGGATCTGGTTTTCACCCCTCAATACTAGATATCCAGGTCCTCAATTCCGTCATTGTCTTCAAGATCATGATGGTTATCACCGCCGATGGAATAGTAATTATTCTCCTCATCCTCGCTGCCGATCTCCTCGAGCTCATCATCGAGATCAGATCCCGGTACATCCAGATCAGTCACCAGGAGATCGTTTTCCAATAATTCATCGACTTCCATTTCCGGATCGATTTCTTCCAGCGGATCGATTTCATCCAGTGTGGATTTTGTTCTGCTGGGATCTTCGGGATCTATTTTAGATTCTTTTTCAAACTGGCTATAGATGTCTTCACTCGGTGGGTAGAGGGGATATCCTTCCGGTTCCGGATTGGCCTGGTTGTCAATGGATCTTTGCGGGGTATCCGGCATATCTTTCTTTTTCATGATCAAGGCTTTTAATTATGAGCTTTATGATCTAACAAAGATGTCGGCTTTTTGGTTGATGTTGGTGGTAACCCGTTGTTGGTGTTAACACCAACAGCAGCTATTGTGAATCCACCTTTTCGATCTCATAGGGTTCAAACAATGCATGGATAAATCCAGCATCTTTGGCAAGACGACTCATGGGTTCATACCATTTGCATTCAATGACCGTAATTTTTTTTCCATCACCAATGCTTCGTTTTCTGTTGGGATCGACTACCAGCATCAAAATTGGTGAACCGGTTTTAAACCTGACAATGTCGCCTTTTGCAAATTCCATATGGATATGATTTTGTGCATCAAAAATAATTGTTGTGTTAAATTTGGCAGTAGAGACGTGATGCATCGCGTCTCTACTGCCAAATTTAACACCAACAACGGCTAAGGTGCTACAATAATGGTGAAACTAATCCTGCGACTTTATCAAGAAACTGCCGTGACAGCGGACGTGCTTTCCAGGCTTCCAAATCGATCTTCTCAGCATCTGCAATGTCGTCGTAAAATACGTTGGCAAGCTCGGTAGCAAGTTCGATATCATAAACAATCGCGTTTACTTCGAAATTGAGATCAAAACTTCGTGCATCTATATTTGCAGAGCCGACAACAGCTATTTTTTTATCAGCGACAACAGTCTTCGCATGGACAAATCCTTTTTTGTACTGGTAAATTTCAACGCCTGCGGTCAGCAGGTCCAGAAAGTATGAACGTGATGCCGCGTTGACAAGCGCTGTATCCGCTTCATGTGGTACCAACAACTTTACTTTCACACCACCTAGCGCAGATATCATCAATGCATCCATAATGCTGTCACCGGGAATAAAGTAGGGTGTGGTAATAAGGATCTCTTTGCTGGCAAGATTAATGACCTGGAGTAATGAAAAAAGAATGGTTGGCTTATCAGAGTCTGGTCCACTGGCCGCGATCTGAACTATTTTATTTCCCATGACAGGGAGCGAGGATGCTTTTGGAAAATAATGCTGATCTGGTTGGAGATCATCCTTTGCAGAAAAATTCCAGTCACAGAAAAATAAATACTGGAGATATTGGACACCAGGTCCATCGATCCTTAAATGCGTGTCGCGCCAAAACAATTTTTCCTTCCCCTTTCCCTTCGTCTTCCCCTCCTGTCCGCTGCCTTCTTTAGCACTGCCCGAGCCGGATTTTCCTGAATTGTTTTTTCCATCATTGACATACTTGTCACTTACATTAATGCCTCCTACAAAACCAATATGCCCATCCACCACGACAATCTTCCGGTGATTTCGATAGTTGATCCGGTTAGCCAGAGCAAAAAAGATCACTTTATAAAAGGGAAAAGTATGGACATTTGCCTCTTTAAGACGTGGCACTAATTTTTTACGAATTGACCCACTTCCAAAATCATCATAAATAAAACGTACGATTACACCTTCCTTTGCTTTTTCGATCAGTGCAAGTTCAATTGCTTTTCCGGTCTCATCATCCTCATAGATATAATACTGGATATGAATGTGGTGTTTCGCTTCCCTAATCGCTTTTAGGACCTCGGGAAATTTATTTTCTCCGTTGACCAAAAGTCTTGCAGAGTTATGGGATGTCAGGGGGCTCATGCTTTCCCGGGCCAGCATGATCGCAAGTTCCTTGTTACTTTCCAGTGCTGCCCCACCTTCCAGTAAAACTTCTTTAGAGGATTGCCAGGTGTCTTCCCGAAGCTTTTTGAGAAGCTCCGCATCTTTAATGTGTTTTGTATTAAAAAGTTTGCGTTTCCGGTAGTTGATGCCAAAAGCAAAATAAAATAGCATGCCAAAAACGGGAACAAAGATTACAAAAAGCAAGTATGCCAATGCTTTTGCATATGACCTTGTATCGTAGATGACCCGAAGACACACAAACAAGACGAGGAGGACATACGAAATCGAAATAATTGGTATCCAATTCATCACATAAGGAGATATAGTTGAAAGAAACGAAATATTTCTTATACCATCCAAATCCGTAGTCTGTACCATTTACGAGTACCAGCAACGATCTTGAATGTTATTACCGAGGATCATACCTTTCAAGAGAAAGACCTGAAGCAATTGAATATCAACGGCTTCAGGTCCAATCTAAAGAAATTATTTTTAGAATTATAACTCCGGTGTTATCGTAATCCTGATTACTGAATTAGTTGCAGGTATAGTAAATTGTGTATGCCGCACCATAGCCTCTGTAATCGTAGTAACGGAATCATCAGGACCAAAATTCATATCTAATGGACCCTGTACCGGTTTTTGATAAAGACCTGTACCTGGAGCATCATCTGCCTCTGTGCCGGCATCATAAAGCACCAGTTTGGAAGTGAAATCTCCTGAAATGGCTGTGTTATTATTAAATAATGGCAATCCCCCCTCACCAAAACTGTAAAACCAATCGTCTGATTGTACAAACATAGACTGGATCTGAAGCTTATCACCCGGATTAGCGATAATCGTAAATGAGCTGGATTCGCCTGCAAAAAGTGCAGCACCATTATCCGGACCACCTGGAGCTACAAATTCTCCATGATCAAATACCCCGTTCATATTGTTTAGAGTATTTGTTTTTTCTGTCGTAAATCCGTCTTCAGCAATTCTGGATGTTCCGGCATCTGCTGGTTGCCCAAGTGTAAATAGATTGCCGGATGACATGACTGCGTAAACACCATGAGATAATGGAACTGTTCCGTTGATCCTCATGGAAGCTATCGTGTTAGTGCCGGAAACATTATCAATGACGACTTTAAATGTTTTAGTATCCGGTGAAATCGTGTCTTCGTCGCATGCAACAAAGCCGAACATCATAAGAGCTGATGCCAATGTTAAAATCTTATTCATTTCTTTTTGGTTATTTTAAATTATAGAATCCATTAGACCGCCTATCCGACGTATCCAGAATAGATCCTGACTAAGATTTTTTCTTCATCATATCTTCCTTGGCCAAACCAGTTGTATTGACATCAGGATCCGTAGCCATATTGTGTGGTGCAAACGTGAGTTTTTGCATATACAAGGGATTTCCTCCATTCATCTTCTCTTTCACGATATCACCAAACATTCTGCGTGCAGCTTTGTGAGATGCTTTTCCGGTTACAATATCATTGGCAAGATTAAGTGCTAGTATGTTGTTGGCTTCTACATCACAACGTGCGCACATCATACCTTGAGTACGGTCAAAAGTGACACTCCCATCAAACTTACCAAGATCATCCATTTTACTGACTGGAACTTTATAGCTGATACATTGCTCCATCATGTCTGTATGCTCAATAGGAAAACTATGTTTGGATTCCATTTTATTTACATGAATGGTTTTCCAATTCCCTTTATTCATCCACGCCACCATTTCATCTCCCATGACATCTGGTTTGCCATATTTATCTGTCATCTCTTTCACAGCCATTTGAGATGCTTTAGGCCAGGTAGTTATATCAGGCATTTCCATATCTGACCTTTCTGACTTTTTAGTTGAGTTCTCCCTGGAATCCTGAGCGGCGGCTGTTTGCTGCGCACTTAGAGAGTTGAACATCATTCCGAATACGAGCATATAAGTTATGATCGTTAGTTTTTTGAAAATTTGCATATTTATTAGGAAAGTTAATGAGCGCCAAATGTATGGGAGTGTGAAACCCAACGCGTTACACAATATGAGCCATTAGTTATAGAAGCGTTAATAGTGGAGTGCAATTAGGTATATGACATGAATGATTAATTCATATCAGCTTCGAGGACTCCATTAATTGTAAATTTACTGTTGAGATCTCTTTTCCAGAATTTCTTCCACCTCCTCTATCCTCAAACCTTTAGCTTTTAATAAGATTAAAAAGTGATAAAGTAAGTCCGCAGCTTCATTTTTGAATAATTCTGCATCCTTACCTAAAGCTTCAATGACTAACTCAACAGCCTCTTCGCCTACTTTCTGAGTAATTTTATTGATCCCTTTGCGGAAAATCCGATATGTGTAGGAGTTCTCATCCTGAGCATCAATTCGTCGGGCAATTGTGTCCTGCAACGCATATATAAATCCCTTGGAGCTATTCCCTGTAAAACAAGATGTATTACCTGTATGGCATACAGGTCCGGAAGGAGATACCCTGATCAGCAGTGTATCCTGATCGCAGTCCAGCTGGATGTCTTTCACCAGCAAATAATTTCCTGAAGATTCTCCTTTTGTCCATAACCGGTTTTTACTTCTGCTGAAGAATGTCACCTTTCCCTCCTGGACAGTTTTTAGATATGCCTCTTCACTCATATATCCCAACATCAGTACTTGGAATGTAAGCTCATCTTGTATGATGACAGGAACCAGGCCGTTTTGCTTCGTAAAGTCGATGTTCATCTCACGGGTATATTTTCTTTTTGTAAATATTTTTTTAGTTCTGGTATGGGAATCTCCCCAAAATGAAATATAGATGCTGCCAACGCTGCACTGGCATGACTTTCATCAAAGAGGATTTTAAAATCTTCCATCTTGCCTGCCCCACCAGATGCAATGACAGGTATACGCACAGCACAACTAATAAAGTCTGTCAATTCAACAGCAAATCCATTTTTCGTTCCATCATGATCCATAGATGTCAGTAATATCTCACCGGCACCTAATGCCTCAACTTGTTTGGCCCAATCATACACTTTGACATCTGTGGTTTGTGTTCCGCCCCGCACATGCACAATCCATTCTGTATTGTATTTTTTCACATCCATGGCAACTACAACACACTGCGATCCAAATTCTTCAGCGATCTCTGATATCAGGGAAGGGTTATGAAATGCTGAAGAATTGATACTCACCTTGTCGGCACCTGCCTTAATAATTTGTTTGGCGTCTTCCAGTGATCGTATGCCACCGCCTACCGTAAATGGAATATTTATTTCTCTGGCTACTTTTTCTACCAGTGCGCTAAGCAGTTGACGGTTTTCAAGAGTGGCTGTGATGTCGAGAAATACCAATTCATCCGCCCCTTCCTTCACATATCGTTTGGCTAATACTACAGGGTCACCTGCATCACGCAGATCTATGAAGTTGATGCCCTTTACCGTTCTGCCATCCCGGATGTCGAGGCATGGTATGATTCGTTTTTTCAACATAGCTCCCTGAGTTCGGTTAGCGAAATTTTGTTTTCGTAGATCGCTTTCCCTATGATGGCACCTTCACATCCGATCGTTTTGAGATTGATTACATCTTTTAGTGATGATACACCCCCACTGGCAATTAATTTCACGGCTGTTTTTGCTAATATTTCTTCATACAGATCGATTGCCGCACCTTCCATCATGCCGTCTTTAGAAATATCTGTGCAGATTACGTAGGTGATTCCTTTTGAAGAATATTCTGAAATGAAATCGAGTACATCTTTTTCCGATTGTATTGCCCAACCGTATGATGCGATACGTCTATTTAATGCATCTGCTCCTAATATAATTTTATCAGAACCAAATTCATTCACCCATTCTAAAAACAAGATAGGATCCTGAACAGCAACACTTCCGCCGGTGATTTGTGATGCCCCATTTTCAAAAGCAATTACTGCATCTTTCCTGCTTTTGACCCCACCACCAAAATCAATTTTGAGATTCGTTTGATTGGCTATTGCATAGAGAATGTGATGATTCACAATGTGGTCGGACCGCGCTCCATCCAAATCCACGAGATGCACATATTCCATACCATTGGCTTCAAAATATTTGGCTACCTCAAGCGGATCTTCATTGTATATTTTTTGATTGGTGTAATCGCCTTGTGTCAGGCGTACACATTTTCCATGCAGGATGTCGATGGCCGGGATAATTCTCATAGACGCAAAAAGTTTAACAGGATCCGTTCCCCGGTGTCTGCAGATTTTTCGGGATGAAATTGGGTGGCGTAAAAATTATCTTTTTGTAAACCTGCGCTAAATGGTAGTATGTAGTCACACTTTGCTGTAGTGTCTTTACAGATTTCCGCGTAGTAACTATGAACAAAGTATACGTCATCTGTCGTATTGATCCCTTCGAATAAAGATGAATGCAAATCGCTTATCGTATTCCATCCCATGTGTGGTACAATATCCGTCGATGGAAATTTTTTCACAATCGAATTGAAAACACCCAGACACGATGTATTTCCCTCTTCAGAATGGTTGCACAATAATTGAAGACCCAGGCAAATGGCCAAAACAGGTTGTGTTAATTGCAGAATGACAGTATCAAGTTTTCGATCTTTTAAATATTTCATTGCCGAACTTGCTTCACCCACACCGGGAAAGATCACTTTATCAGCCTGACGGATTAGTTGTTCATCATCCGTGACGATACAGTCTGAACCTAAACGGGATAAAGCGTTTTGAACCGACTTTATATTTCCGGCATTATATTTCAGGATGGCGATCATAGGATTCCTTTCGTGCTGGGGATGGAATAATAATTTGTTTTAGATATTGCCATCTTCACCGCCTTAGCAAACGCTTTGAATATTGCCTCAACCTTGTGATGTTCGTTAGTACCTTCTGCCCGGATATGCAGGTTACATTTTGCATGATCACTGAAGGATTTGAAAAAGTGTTTAAACATTTCTGTAGGCATATCTCCCACCTTTTCACGCTGAAAGACAACATCCCATTCTAACCATGGGCGGCCACCAAAGTCAATGGCTGCCTGCGCCAGACAATCATCCATGGGTAATAAGAATCCATATCGTTCAATACTTACTTTATTCCCTAATGCCTGCAGGATGGCGTCCCCCATGGTAATCGCAACGTCTTCGATCGTGTGATGCTCATCAATATGTAAGTCCCCTCTGGCCTCGATGGACAGATCCAGTTGTCCATGTCTTGCCACCTGCTCGAGCATGTGATCAAAAAATCCCAGCCCGGTCTGAATATGTGAATTGCCTGTTCCGTCAAGATTCAGATCAATTGATATGAAGGTTTCTTTCGTACTCCGTGTCACATGAACACGACGCGGCTGTAATGCCAAATGGAAATAGATGTCAGCCCAGGAAGAAGTCGTCAGGGTGGCTGCATTGTTTTTTTCACTACTGACAAAAATCGATTTGCACCCTAGATTTTGGGCTAATTGAATATCTGTGAGACGGTCTCCAATGACATACGAGTTTGACAGATCATACTGCCCTTTCATATAATGCGTGAGCATCCCCGTCCCTGGCTTTCGGGTGGATAAATTTTCATGTTCGAATGACCTGTCGATCAGAATTTCTGAAAACACGATGCCTTCATTCCTAAATGCGTGGACGATCTTCTCATGCACTGGCCAAAATATCTCTTCGGGGAAGGAATGTGTACCCAGCCCGTCCTGGTTAGTTACCATCACCAGTTCATAATCCAATTCAGTTGCAATCCGTGACAGATATTGAAATACCCGGGGATAAAAAACAATTTTAGCAAGACTGTCCACCTGGAAATCTTCCGGCTCTATCACCAGGGTGCCATCGCGATCTATAAAAAGAACCTTTTTCATCGGGTGATCATTTTTAGTGCGTTAAGTAATAATTGATTCTCTTTTTCAGTGCCTACTGTGATGCGCAAACAATTCTGTACAACCGTGGACCGGTTTCGAATGATGATATTTTGTTCGATCAGATGATCATATATTTTATCTGCATGGTTCATTTCCACCAATAAAAAATTAGCGTCAGAAGGATAGATGTTCGTTACCGCACTGATTTTCAATAGCTCAATACCTAATGAGTTTTTTGATGCCAGGATCTTTTGCACATTTTCTTTGTAGAGATCCTCATGTTGTAATGCATCCAAAGCTGCACGCTGGTTTAAAGTGCTGATATTATACGGTGGTTTTGTTTTGTCAAAAAACAAGATAGTTTCTTTGCAACTAAAGGCCATGCCTATACGGGCGGCCGCGAGGCCCCATGCTTTACTCAGGGTTTGTGAAACGATCAGGTTTGGATATGTGTGGATCAAGTTTACGAGCGTGGGGTATAGACTAAAATCGATGTAAGCTTCATCTACAAAGACAATTCCTGCAAAATGGTCAAGAATAAATTGGATGTTTTTTACATGATTGCCTGTAGGATTATTCGGAGAGCATAAAAACAAAAGTTTAGCATCTGTTTGTAAGATCTTATCAATGTTTAATTGAAAGTCATTGGTTAACGGAATTTTTATAACCTCCACATCATGAATGTGGGCAGCGACCTCATACATGCCATACGTAGGAGGACAAATAATAACTTTATCATGCCCGGGGGTGCAGAAAATGCGAAGTGCCAGATCAATGACTTCATCACTACCATTGCCTGTAAAAATGTTTTCTGTCGGGATATTTTTTAGTTGGCTTAGCACAAGTTTTAAATCTGTCTGATGTGGATCCGGATAACGGTTCAATGTGCCATACGGATTTTCATTGGCGTCCAGGAAAATGCCATCATCAGCGGTATATTCATCACGTGCAGTCGTATACGGCTGCAATGCTCTAATATTTGGGCGGACCAGGTTTGCTACATCGACCATATTACTTTTGCGATTTTATTTTTTTGATCCGGATCGTTACGGCATTTTTATGTGCCATAAGTTGTTCTGCTTCCGCCATCGTTTCTACGGAGGGACCAATGTTGACGATGCCTTTTTTTGTAAGATTCTGGAAGGTTATTTTCTTAACAAAACTGTCAAGCGAAACTCCACTGTAATTTCGGGCGTAGCCATTAGTTGGCAACGTATGATTGGTGCCACTGGCATAATCTCCCGCACTTTCGCAACTATATCTTCCCAGAAAGACAGAGCCCGCGTGGTGAATCAATGGGATCAGCTTTTTAGGATTTTTGGTTGCCAGGATTAAATGCTCAGGTGCGTACATGTTACTGAATTCAACACAATCCTTTATACTTTTCAAAACAATTGCACGGCTATGAATAAAAGCTTGCTGTACTGTTTCTTTCCTGGGCAAAAAAACAAGTTGCTTCTCTACTTCCCTGATTATTCTATCAACTATTTCAGGATCATCTGAAAGAAGTATGACCTGACTATCAGTACCGTGTTCTGCCTGCGATAATAAATCCGCAGCTACGAATTCAGGATCTGCTGATTGGTCTGCAATAATGAGAACTTCGCTGGGACCTGCAGGCATATCGATCGCAACACCCTTCTGTTGTGCCGCTTGTTTTGCAGCAGTGACATATTGATTGCCGGGTCCAAAAATTTTATCCACTTTGGGGATCGTATTCGTACCCAATGTCATTGCTGCGATCGCCTGGATCCCACCAACTTTATAAATGGTTTCTATACCCAATATCCCGGCACAATACAAAATAGCAGGATGAATATTTCCAGTTGGATCCGGTGGTGTGCATATAATTATTTCTTTACAGCCTGCTAATCTTGCAGGTATACAAAGCATTAAAACAGTAGAAAATAAGGGTGCTGTTCCTCCCGGAATATAAATACCAATTTTTTGAACCGGGCGACTCTCTCTCCAGCAATAGACGCCCTTTGTAGTTTCAATGGCCTTCGTTTTTTCTTTTTGGCTTCGGTGAAATTTTTCAATATTTTTTTTCGCCACCTGAATTGCCGTGATTAATTTTTTGGAGATTAATTTTGCGGCTGTTTCTATCTCTGACGGAGACACCACAAATGATTTTAGTTCGACATGATCAAAATGACTTGTGTACTTATTGATAGCAGTATCGCCTTCTCGCCGGACTCTGTCAAATATTTCCGAAACAATACCTGAGACATCGGTCGTATTCAACGCAGGTCGCTGGATAAGTTTTTCATATTCATTTGGATCCGGATGGATATATACATTCATAGTCGCAAATATTAAAGACATTTTTCCTGAAGAATCAGACGACCATTTTTTCGATGGGTACGACCAGGATGCCCTGAGCGCCAAGTGATGTAAGCTGATCAATCACATCCCAAAATTCATCTTCTTTGACAACGGAGTGTAAGCTGCACCAACCTGGTTCTGTAAGTGGCAGGATGGTCGGAGATTTCATGCCAGGTAATATGCTGCAAATAGCCGGAACAGCATCATTCGGGGCATTGAGGAGGATGTATTTATTTTCTGCTGCATTTTTTACAGCCTTGATCCGGAACAGAAGTTTGTCAAGGATCTGTTGATGAGGTTCACCCAGATTTGTATTGCAGACCAGCACCGCTTCACTTTTGGTGACCACCTCCACTTCCTTCAGACCATTCATCATGAGTGTACTTCCTGAGCTGACAATATCAAAAATGGCATCGGCGAGTCCAATCCCTGTTGCGATTTCTACGCTCCCCCCAATTTCCTCAATGGTGACGGGGATGTTTTTTTCACTAAAGAATTTTTGGAGGATCTGAGGATAGCTTGTGGCGATCTTTTTGTTTTCGAAATAAGGGAGGCCATCATACGTCTCATCTTTCGGAATGGCTAATGATAGTCTGCAGGATGCGAACCCAAGTTTTTCAATAACCTTGACATCTTTCCCTTTTTCCCACACTTCGTTTTCACCCAGGATACCGATGTGTGCGACGCCTTGTTCGATGTATTGGGGGATATCATCATCGCGCAGAAATAATATTTCAACAGGGAAATTACTGGCTTCCGCTTTGAGTTTCCGATCTCCATTGGAGAACTTAATGCCACAGGCTTCCAGGAGTTTGAGGGACTTCTCGCTCAGCCGGCCGGTTTTTTGTATGGCTATTTTTAATTTACTCAAGATATTTATTTGTTGTGTCTGAGTAAATCAAGGGGTCAGGAAATAAAAAACCCGTCTGATTTAGCCAGACGGGTTTTGGATTTATGTTTCGTTACATTATACCATGATCACCTCGCCTGCGCGAATCGATGATGATGATGATGTAGCGTGATGAAAGTCATATTTGTAAGTCTTGAAGGCCAAATATATGGGGTTTTGGGAGAAGTTGTTAATTTTTCTTCAAATGGCAGTAGAGACGCGATGCATCACGTCTCTACTGCCATTTGAAGATCAGTGATTATATACAGAACACTGGATACCGAACACCTCAATTCCCCGTGACAACAAGCTTATCAGATGCCAGCTCAATCAACTGGTAGGTATGAGCACTGACACCTGTGGAATCTTTAATGATTAGCGCTTTTGATGATTCGTCATAACTCCATGTGCCGGTTACCATGTGATGTGCATCCACAGGGCTGAGGAATAAATAGTTTGCTACATTATCTGGATTGAGCTCAAAGCGTAACCTGTAATGGGAGGCTGCAAATTCTTTATAATCACAAGGACGAAAAATCTGTGGTCCACCGTCTGTTGCTTCTTCATATGAATTTGTCCAGCATTTTTGGATCAGCGTATTTTTTGAGTTGGGATTCGTTGTATCAGCAGATACAGCTTTGTCATTGCAGGAGATAATGAAAGCGATATATAGGGTAGCAAAGAAGAATAATATTTTCATAATTAGTATTTGAAATGTGAAAATACGAGTTATCTCTGGAAAAGGGCAGAAGGGGCTGAAGAAGCCCTTCTGCCTCTTTCACCTCTTCTGCCTTTTCCACCTCTTCTGCCTTTTCCGCCCCGTTAAGGCCTATCTTTACTTTTCCACACATACATCGATCATGCGAATCATATTCTTTTTCCTGTCATCATTCCTCTACGTTACAAATGCTTTCACGCAAAATGTCGATCTGACCTTTCGTGTCGATATGAATGCAGAGACTGTTGCTGGTAGTGGTGTTCACATCGCCGGCAGCTTTCAATCGGAAGCAGGTCTTGGATCAGATTGGAATCCTGCATCAACAGTCATGTCCGATGTTGATGGTGACAAGGTTTATGAAATCACTGTATCTCTTCCCCTGGGAACGTATGAATACAAATTCATTAATGGGAATGCATGGGGCATGGATGAAAATCCACCCTCTGACTGCTCGGTAGGTGCGAATAGTAATCGTGAAGTAACAATAGGCAGTACCGATCTGGTTTTGCCCATCGTTCCTTTCGATGGTTGTATTGTATCAATGCGTTTGTCAGTGAATATGACCGGACAGGTAGTTTCTCCAGAAGGTGTTCATGTCATGGGTGATTTCCAGGTGGGTGCAGGATATGCGCAGAACTGGGATCCGACATCTGTTAAGATGGAAGATCAGAATGGTGATGGAACGTATGACATTCAACTTAATCTTGCATTCGGAACGTATCAATTCAAATTTGTCAATGGCAATACTTTACAGGCTGGAGAAAATAATCTGCCAGATGCATGCACAGTTTTGGATATCAATGGTGGACGTGTAAGAAATATATTTTTTACCGCTGAAAATCCTGATAACGTAATCTATTGTTTTAATAGTTGTGATCGTTGTCATCCTGCATCCGTCTTTTCATTTGATACACATTGGTGGAATGATGCTGTATTCTACGAAATATTCGTACGTAGTTTTAAGGATAGCAACGGAAATGGGATTGGCGATTTTAATGGTATGATTGAAAAGCTGGATTATCTCAATGATGGTGATTCAACTACAAGCCATGACCTGGGCATAACCGGGATCTGGTTAATGCCGATGATGAAGTCACCCAGTTATCATGGATATGATGTGACAGATTATTATGCGGTAGAGCCTGACTATGGTACGATGGAAGATTTTGACAATTTCCTGGATGCAGCACATGAGCGTGGCATCAAGGTCATCATTGATCTGGTACTGAATCATGCATCAAGTCAGCATACCTGGTTTTCACAATCTGCAAATAACTCAAATGGATACAGGGATTGGTTCCGTTGGTCAGTAACAAATCCGGGTACGATCGGGCCCTGGGGTCAAACAGTGTGGCATCCTTCGGCTGGAAATTTTTTCTATGGTTTGTTCTGGAATGGTATGCCGGATCTCAACTATCGTCATGGACCTGTAAAAGATGAGATGTTCAATGTAGTGGATTTTTGGCTTGATAGAAATGTGGATGGATATCGATTAGATGCGATTAAATATTTGATTGAGGATGGTACGGTTTTGGAAAATACGCCTGAGACATTTACACTGATTGAAGAATATCATGATGTCACGAAAGCCAATGATCCTGAAGCATTTTCTATAGGGGAAGTTTGGTCGAGTACAGAATCAATTATTCCGTATGTACAAAACGATCGGCTTGATGCATGTTTTGAATTTGGTCTTGCAGGCGCTTTAATAGATGCAGTGAATACGGGGGACCCATTAAATCTGGAAGAACAGCTTGTCAAGGTACTGGGCGCTTATCCTCAATTGCAGTACGGAACGTTTCTGACCAATCATGACATTGATCGTGTGTTTAATGCATTTTCCAATAATAATGATAAGATGAAACTTGCGGCATCGATCTATCTCACACTCCCGGGTGTGCCGTTTATTTATTACGGTGAAGAGATTGGAATGATGGGTACAGGTGCTGATGAAAACAAACGCAAGCCGATGCAGTGGGCAGACCAGTCATTCGGAGGGTTTTCAAATGTGACACCCTGGGCAAGTCTTGGTTCCAACTGGCAGACTAACAATGTGCAGGAGATGTCAGCAGATCCGAATTCAATCCTATCGCATTATCGAAATCTGATCCATATTCGTAACAAGCATGAATCGTTGCGGAGAGGACAGACAGTTGCAGTAGATAATAATGCAGAAACTATTTTCAGTTTTGGACGCGTACTGGGTGAAGAAGGAATATTGTTAGTGGCTAATACAGGTACACAATCTGCTGATCCCTCGCTTTCGCTCGAATATTCATCATTGCCTGCCGGGGAATATTTTGTTACTGAGCTGTTGACGTTTCAACGGGTTGGTAAGATCATAGTAAATGATCAAGGTGGATTTACCGGATGGCAGTCTGATTTACAAGGTATCAGCAGTCGCGGATCATGGGTGCTGTTGTTGTCACTGATTGATCCTGTAACATCAGTTTCAGAGCCAGATAGTTATTCCAATATCGATGTCATGCCAAATCCTGCGCATGATTCTTTTGAAATATCCTTTGATAAAATTCCTGTCTCCGGAGCATACGTGAAAATTCTTAGTGCTACAGGTGCATTGGTTTTTCAAAATAAAATGACAGAAGACAGGATGAGCATTGCATCAAAGGGATGGACACCGGGTATGTATGTTGTTGTGATCAGTGATCAGCAGGGAAAAGAACTAGGAAATATAAAAGTGGTGGTTGAATAAAAGAGGTCTTTTACACTGATTATGCCAAATTTGCACCAACCATGCAATCCAAGCAAGCCATTCAAGCCATGCCTGTTTAGGGCGCGCAAATACACAAAGTTCGCAAAGAATTTTGGCTGCAAAATTTGCTGGAATTCGAAGAAAATCCAACAGAGCAAAGAAGATATTTCACTTTCCAAATGACGATGAGATTTATATCCACAACTTTTAGTTTTTAACTATTAGTTTTTAGTTTGTTCTCGCATAATATTTTTTCTTCAGTGTATTGTCCGGTAGGATATACCAGACGACGAGATACTTATCGCCGATTTGTTTGTTACCGATGCGCATGGAAAAGGAAGAGTTTGCATCATACGGAGATTCGTACGACTCGATCCGTTTTTTCTTCAGGTCATATAGGGCAAGAAAGTCCGGTTTTTTGGAATCCACAAAATATACGATGTCACTAGCTATATCCTTTTCGATAAATTTTCCCTGCGCGATAACTTGGCCAGTATGCTTAGCGTAAATTTTCATGTTCGTATACGGATACTGCATAATGAAAAAGGAGTCAACATCCGCGACTAAGAAACCAAGTTCATTTCGATCCTGCTTCGTGGTGATCTGTTGGAGAAGGGTGTCCATCCCAGGGCCGGTTAATCTCAGCGTCCGATAATTTTCATCTGTCAGCAAAAGGAGTTGGTATCCATTTTTAAGATCGCCGGCGCGGTAGGGAAGCGTCGTAGGATATTTTGGGTCTTCCGCCTGGCCTGATAGGCCAAGCCAGAAAGAAGAAAGCAAGAATAAGATTACAAACCTCATACACACAATTGTCGTCGATTTGGACTGCCGCTAATATCGCTAATTGACGCTAATTAGTTCCAGCAGGGCGACAGATTTCGGATCAGAAGGGAGGCAGGGCATCTGTCACAGGTTATATAAACCGCACCTACGGCGCTTTGTATCTCACGCTCTCACTCCTCTCACGCTCTAACTTCTCTCACTTCTCTCACTTGCTCACCACAGTCTGTATCGCATGCGCTCCGATCGTCTCTTCAATAGCCTCTTCTCCAATGTAGAGCTTATACGTAACAGGTGAATCAGTCGCATTCATTACAACAGTAGCAATACTTCCGTCAAGATTTTTAAATGATGTTGTCATCAGACTACTTCTGCTTGCAACAGCACTGATGCGTGAAGCACCGGGACGTATGAATTTTGAAAAATGACCGATGTAATAGTAGGACGGGGTATAAATTATTT
>JANPKZ010000193.1:0-2603 GCA_031426295.1 Saprospiraceae bacterium | reverse complement strand
ATCTAGTGAGTCCCCTTCAATCTATTCTCTCACTACCTTTCCCGTCAATTACTGCTTCTCCACACCAGGGACACACCACCCACATCTTCTCCATTTTACTAAAACACTTAGTGCATAAACGGACAGGTTCAGTGATGTTCTGAATGGGTTCACTGGTCTTGACAGTATAGATCTCAGGGATCTCACGCAGGAAAGGTGATTCATTCCCCTTTTCTGTGATGAGGTAAAGCTTTTCCTTTGCGCGCGTGAGTGCTACGTAAAACAATCGTCGCTCTTCCTCCATGAGCAAATCGAATGGAATGGATTTAATCACCTGAATGATCCGGTCCTCGGACCAGATATTAGGAAAACCACCCGGACCATCTGACAATCCCAGAATAAATACCACTTTGGCTTCAAGTCCTTTCGCGGAATGAATTGTTTTTGCATTGACCTTTAGTCCTTTTCGATATAAGGTCTCTGATAACGAAGGCTTATTGAGATACTGGCCAGGTCTATACATATCTGTCCTCCTGTAAAGGATTAAGATATCCTCTCCATTAATCCCTGATTCCATTAACTCCCGGATCGTCCGGACACAAAAATCTATGTTGTCCTGATCACCGCCGCCTGCATAGACGACAATTTTGTGTTCAGAGCGATTAACAGCATGGATCTCCTTGTCAATCCGGAACTTATTGTTTTTGATGACTTCATTGCTGGCACCCACGATATGATCGGTGCTACGATAGTTGTAGTTGAGTTTGATCACCTCTGCATCTGGAAAGTGCTTTTCGAACTCGATGATGTAACTGACATTTGACCCACGGAATCCATAGATGCTCTGCCAGTCATCGCCAACACAAAAGAGTTGGGTTTTGTCGGTAACCATTTGCCGGATCAGGTCTACCTGCAGACTATTGACATCCTGGAACTCATCGACCAGGATGTATTTGTATTTGTCCTTGTAGACCCGTGCGATGTCATCATGGTGATTAAACAGGTCCAAGCATTTAATGATCATGTCATTAAAATCCAGGTAGGACTTATTGGTGCAGTATGTAGTATAAGCCTGTATTAGGGGTAATGCAAGGGCATAAAATTCACGTATCCGTTCATGCTGATCCTGGGCTGCCTTTTCACGGATACTTTCGATAGATACATTCTCCACCTTCATCATATCCATAACCTGGTTGGTCAACCGAACAAATTCATGCACCTTATCGCGAATGGCTTTAAACTCTTCTTCATAATTGAGTTTTGCCTCGGTATCATAATTGGCCGGCAGTCTCCCTTAAGGATGTTCTCCAGTTTGTGACTGAAAAATGCTGAGTCCTTTGTGTCCTCTTCATGCGTCTTGACTATATGGATGCCACCCTTGGAATATTGTTGATCCTTGTCATCCATCGCATAGCTCAGGTTGCTTACATGTTCGATGTAGAGATTGGCAGCCGGGATATGGAAGTCTGGATGGAAAGGAAACTCAGCAACCTGGAGTAATGGCTCATATTCAAAAGGAATATTATGCCGATAGAGCCAGTCGGCTATAAACTGTTCTGATTTGGACCTTACTTTGGTTCCGTTGAGCGTTGTGAATATTTTTCCTTCCTGTGTGGTATATGTATTCTTTTTGTTGTGGATCCGGTCTACCAGGTAATCCAGTATGTAGCGTTTTAGCCGAAGCAGGTATTCGGAATCTTCACAGGATTCGATAATGAGTTTGTGAAAGACATCAAAAACACTTTCGGCCGCGAGGTATTTTGAAAATTCATCCTCTTCTCCAGACCGCTCTTCACCTATGATTCGGAAACGGTTATCAAACTCTTTAGCCCCATGGTTGCGAAGGACTGAGTAACAAAAGCTGTGAAAGGTCTTTATAGTGAGTCCTTGTAACCATTTGTATTTCTTCTTCCATTCCATCCTGGCGAGGTCCTTGTCTGCCAGTTTGATTTTTTTACTGGAAAGGATTTTCTCGTATTCCCCGGTTGTATCGCCTGCGGAAATGAGCCGATCGATCATTTCATTGGCGGCGTTCTTAGTGAAGGTTATGGCCAGGATTGAGGATGGACTTACGCTCTTTTCTTCGATCAGGTAGACGATCTTCTGGAGGAGGGTTTTTGTTTTGCCGGAGCCGGCACCTGCCAGGACTAAAAGGCGTTTTGCTTCGCTAGTGACGGCGATTTGTTGCTCGGGATTGAGGGAGCTTAGGTCTGTTGGGTTAGAACTCACGGAGGATATACTGCTAAAAAGATGCCAAATACTTATAATACTGAAGCGTTCCCATTATAAAATATACACTTCAAATTCACTTGAGGCTTTTAATCTGCCTTTGAACAGATTCGTTGATAATATTAAACAATGCCATCTTTAAATTTCCCCACATTTGCCACCCATTCATCTTATCATAAACACCAACAACACTGAAATAAGCAGGTACATTTTTTCTGCCATCAAAGTAGTCATCAGGAATTTTATTTGTAATCCCAACTAAACTCTTTCCAATTTTTCCAATACTTCCACTTGCAACTATATGTCCTTTAGCAGATGGTTTGATCTTATGGCTTAATTCCAAGGCCGTAGAAAACTTTGGTTGACAATACAAAGCCAGAAGCAACTCTATTTGG
>JANPKZ010000192.1:0-6728 GCA_031426295.1 Saprospiraceae bacterium | reverse complement strand
CCTAACGACATGTATTCTGCCATCCCCTCCACAATCCATAATGGAAGATTAGCTAATGATTGAAGACTGGTACTATCGCCAGTCAGAATGTTATGGAACTGGAAGGCGTGAACCAGCTCATGGCCCAATACTTGCTGCGTCTGCTGATTGATCATGGTGAAGGGCATGACCACTCTGTTTTTTAATCCTTCTGTAACCCCTCCGGTACCGACACCAATATCGCCGAAGATCGCATTGGTCTGCTGAAATTCTGCGTGGTCATTGTAAAAAATGAGTGGATTACGTTCGGAAAACTGGTCGTGCATGATCTCCGTATGCATCTGGTACCATTGTTCGGACCAGTCGGCCATACGGGTGAGGACCTCTTTATTTTTTGTATAATAATGGATGTCGAAATGCGGTGTTTCGAGCACATTAAAATCAAAAGTGCGATAACGTGGTTTGTTTTGGCCAAAGAGCTGGGCAGCACTATCCGTGGGGAGCACGAAAGTTACCAGCATCAGCAAGATCAGGAGCAGATGATATTTCATAGCTGAGAGCGGTTTCAAAAATTAGTATTTCAATCCAAAAGAAACAATATGTCGGGCAGGGTTTAGTATGAGGAATACCAGAGTTGGCCGTTAAATTTAACTTAATACGCCGGGAGTGTCGGTCCTGCGGCTTGAGAAAAGAAAAAAATGTGATTTCTGAGGTCTTATTCCCCTGCCCCGGAGAATAAGATGGTCCTCAAAAATCACGATCATACAACACCGATCTAAATTAAAGGTTAAGATTTTTTCCACCCCTGAAAGTGTTTCGTTATAGAATTTCCGTTTCTTTCATGCATGTCTGAAGTCCTTCCCTGGTGTGTGATTTTTAACCGAAATACTGTGAATCGCCGGGAGCATGATAAATGGAAGTTTTTCCTCACATCACACCAGATTGATCACGAATCACACGATACCTTTTCTGTTACAGAATTACATGGTATTCTTCAAAAAAAAATTTCGTCCGGCTACAAACATTTTTTATTTGCAGGAGGAGATGGAACACTTCATCATGGTGGAAATCAAATAATCAATATCGCTGAAGAAAACAGTAAGAACATCATCATTGGTGTATTACCGTCCGGTACGGGTAATGATTGGTTCAGAACATTCGGTATTAGTGGTTTGAATTTGGCAAAAGCACTCAAAGAACGCACCTCCGTTCCGCAAAACTTGTTGCAAATCAAATTCGCTGACGGACGCATACATTATGCTCTGAACATGGTCGGAGCTGCACTTGATGCCGCCGTGGTGGATACGCTCAATAAATCAAAATTCAAAATACCGGGTGTGCTGAAATATACCATTGCGTTGCTACAGACATTGGCAAAGCCGCATCGCTGGAATGGAGTCATTACGATCGATGGAAAAATAGCTGATGGTGACTGGCTTACTATTCAGGCAGGTTTTGGTAAATATTGTGGCGGAGGTATGATTGTATTGCCACACGCCGATGAAGATAAAGCAGCACTCCTCCTCATGAAACCAAAAAATATTGTGCGACTGATCACCAGCCTGCCAAAAATCTACAATGGAAAAATTGCAAATCAACCTGAGGCTGTAACTGCATTTTTTGAAAAATTAGAAATACATCATACGGATATTCCTATCCCGGTGGAAGCTGATGGCGAATGGTTAGGTATCAGCCCTGTGACGATCAAAAGTGTAAGCTTATTTCAGCGTGTACAGTAAATAATCAGATGCGACACATCATGAGTTGGTCTATCTGGACTTCATCTCCCATGATGAACTCGTGCTCACTAAATGCCTTAAATCCATTTCGTTCATACAGGCGTATTGCATTCGGATTTTTTTCCCACACACCGAGCCATACGTAGTCCAGTCCGTAGTCAAGCGCGATATCTTTTGCCCACTCGATGAGCATGGATCCGATACCTAAGCCCTGGTATTCCCTGTCGACATAGATGCGTTCGATCTCGAGACTTTTCGGATCCTTAAATTCTGATTGGGCTTCATTGCGGTTAATCTTGAGATATCCCAGGATGATGTCATCTACTTTCATAAAATAAAATTCGCTATCGGGATTTTGCAGTTCCGTAAGAAGTTTTTCTTTTGTGAAGGCATGGTCCATGTATGCGTTCATATTGGCCTTCGTATTGAGACGATGGAATGAATCGTGGAATGTTTTCCGGCTCAGGCGGAGCAGGTCGTCAACATCGGAGGGAGCAGCTCGTACGATATCCATGCGCCAAAAGTACGTCGAAGAATAAGGTGGTACTTGGTAACGGTAAAGGGCACGCCTTTAATTATTGGAATTTTTGGGAGGTATTCCCTATTTTTGCATCTATTATCATGCATCAAGAGATCCTGTCAATGTAGGCAGGGCGGCAACCGACCCGGTGAACGGCACGGTGCCTGGCAGATGCGGGTCCTTTGCGGATCAAAATCAAGTTCACAGTATTAAACTACTGTATACTACCTGCAAACCCGTAGCATCTGGCCCTGATGTCAGGATAGCTATGTGAAAACTTATGAGCTCAAGAACAGACTTACTGCACCAGGCAGTCAAAGAACGGATCCTCGTCCTCGACGGAGCGATGGGCACTATGCTGCAACAATATCATCTTTCGGAGGCTGATTATCGCGGCACCCGCTTCGCATCGTTGGCCAATGACCTGAAAGGCAATCATGACCTGCTCAACATCACACGACCTGATGTGGTCGAAGAAGTACATCGTGCTTATTTCAATGCAGGTGCTGATATTATCGAGACGAATACATTCAATGCGAATGCGCTTAGCCAGCATGATTACAATACACAGGATCATGTCTATGACATCAATCTTGCCAGTGCACAAATAGCCCGCAGGGTTGCGGATGAATACACACAGAATGATCCATCCAAACCGAGATTTGTTGCAGGGTCATTGGGTCCCACAAATCGTACAGCGTCGATGTCCCCTGATGTAAACAGACCGGGATTTCGTGCTGTTTCGTTTGAAGATCTGGCTGCTGCGTATCGCGAACAGGCAAGAGGATTGATTGACGGTGGTGTTGACCTGTTGCTTATCGAAACTGTTTTTGATACACTCAATTGCAAAGCAGCATTATTTGGAATCTCATCACTAATTGAAGAAACAGGTTCTGATGTTTTAATCGGTGTATCGGGTACTATTACAGATGCCAGTGGAAGAACATTATCCGGACAGACCATTGAAGCATTCTGGATTTCCATTTCACACGCACCACTATTTTGTGTGGGTATAAATTGTGCATTAGGTGCCGCCGAGATGCGTCCATATGTGGAAGAGCTTTCGCGTATTGCAAATGTGCCTTTGATTGTATTTCCAAACGCAGGTCTTCCAAACGAACTTGGAGGTTATGATCAGACAGCGGAAGTGATGCGTGACCTGATCCTTGAATTTGGTCAAAGCGGATTTTTCAATATAACAGGTGGCTGTTGTGGTACAACACCTGATCACATTCGTGCTATTGCTGAGGCTGTAAAAGATCTCCCTCCACGTCCGATTCCAGCACCCAGTCCATACACACAACTCAGCGGTATGGAGCCTTTGACCATACGTCCGGAAAGTAATTTTGTCAACATTGGTGAACGTACGAATGTCACGGGCTCTTCCCAGTTTGCCAAGCTGATCAAGAATAATAAATATCCTGAAGCATTAGCTGTTGCGTTGCAACAGGTAGAAGCGGGTGCGCAGATATTGGATATCAATATGGATGAAGGTTTGCTTGACAGCAAACAGGCGATGATGGATTTCCTTCACCTCATGGGATCCGAACCTGATATCGCGAAACTTCCGTTCATGATCGATTCATCAAAGTGGGAAGTGATCGAGGCTGGGCTGCAATGTGTGCAGGGGAAATGTATTGTCAATAGTATTTCTTTAAAGGAAGGTGAAGAATCATTTATTCGTCAGGCGAAACTTGTTCGACGTTACGGGGCTGCAGTTGTGGTGATGGCGTTTGATGAAGATGGACAGGCAGATACGATCCAGCGTAAGGTTTCTATATGTCAACGTGCATATCGCATCCTGACGATTGAATTAGGATTTCCTCCGCAGGATATCATTTTTGATCCAAATATTTTTGCCATCGGCACAGGTATCGCGGAGCACAATGAATATGCGATCAATTTTATTGAAGCAACACGCCAGATCAAACAACTGTGCCCTGGTGCCAAGATCAGCGGTGGTGTAAGTAATATTTCCTTTTCATATCGAGGCAACAATGCCGTGAGAGAAGCAATGCATGCAGCATTCCTCTATCATGCGATACGTGCGGGTATGGATATGGGAATTGTAAATGCAGGGATGATCGAAGTGTATGAACAGGTGGATCCTGTTTTATTAAAAATTGTTGAAGACGTGATCTTCAACCGCGATCCGGATGCGACAGAAGCATTGACCAATTATGCAGAGCAGGTAAAATCTGTTGGTATGGTTATACAACGCGAACTGGCCTGGCGTGAATTGAGTGTGCAGGAAAGATTAAAACATGCTTTGGTGCGTGGTATCTCTGAATATGTAGTTGAAGACACTGAAGAGGCAAGGCTTTTGTATGCGCGGCCGCTGGAAGTAATTGAAGGACCTCTGATGGATGGGATGAATGTCGTGGGCGAATTATTCGGTACAGGAAAAATGTTCTTACCACAGGTCGTGAAAAGTGCCCGTGTAATGAAAATGTCTGTGGCGCATCTTACACCATTTATTGAAGCAGAAAAAAAAGCAGGCGAGCAAAGTACCAAAGGAAAGATCCTGATGGCTACCGTCAAAGGTGATGTGCATGATATTGGAAAAAATATTGTGGGTGTTGTTCTTGCGTGCAACAACTATGAAATTGTTGATCTCGGTGTTATGGTGCCTGCTGATAAAATATTGAGAATCGCACGCGAAGAAAAAGTTGACATGATCGGTCTCAGTGGATTGATCACACCTTCGCTTGATGAGATGGTCCATGTGGCATCAGAAATGGAGCGCGAAGGGTTTGTCATGCCATTGTTGATCGGTGGTGCTACTACATCAAGACTGCATACTGCCCTTAAGATCGAACCGAAATATAAAAGGGGACCGGTGATCCATGTTCTGGACGCCTCAAAATGTGTTGGTGTAGCATCTTCATTATTGTCAGTCGAGGGAGACAGGCGTGAAACATTTTTGGAAGAGACGCGGAGTGGCTATGCACAGATCCGCCTGGCACGTGAAGGAAAAGGCACAAAGCGCTTTCTCACAATTGAAGCGGCACGCGCTAATCGCTTCTCCCCGAACTGGAGTACGTATACACCACCCGTTCCTAAAAAAACCGGTGTATGGCATCTGAATGATTATGATCTGAATGAGTTAAGGGCATATATTGACTGGACACCATTCTTTTCAAGCTGGCAACTGAGCGGGCGATATCCGGATATCCTCAAAGATCCGATTGTTGGAAAGGAAGCCACTAAACTTTTCAAAGATGCCAATGACATGCTTGACCGCATGATTGCCGAAAAA
Organism: Saprospiraceae bacterium; assembly: GCA_031426295.1. Classification (GTDB taxonomy): domain Bacteria; phylum Bacteroidota; class Bacteroidia; order Chitinophagales; family Saprospiraceae; genus Opimibacter. The sequence continues at coordinate 1,231 of JANPKZ010000192.1, read as the reverse complement.
TGGATCACAGCGAATGGCGTAGTGGGTTTATTTCCAGCACAAAGTGATGTGGATGATATCATCATCTATGCAGATGAAGACAAACATGATGTGCTAATGCGTGTGCATCACTTACGCCAACAGGTGGCCAAAGCAACAGGTCAATACAACTATGCCTTATCCGATTTTGTCGCACCTGTAGATAGTGGCAAGACCGATTATGTGGGAGGTTTTGCAGTGACCGCAGGTCTTGAAATAGAAGACAGGGTAAAGGCTTTTGAAGATGCGCATGATGATTATAGTGCCATTCTTTTAAAAGCGCTTGCCGACCGTTTTGCAGAAGCATTTGCAGAACGTATGCATGAGCGTATTCGCAAAGAATGGTGGGGCTATGTGCCCAATGAAACTCTACCCAATGAAGAATTGATTGCTGAAAAATATCAGGGGATTCGTCCTGCACCCGGCTATCCTGCCTGTCCCGATCACACAGAAAAAACATTGTTGTTTGATCTCCTGCAGGTCAATGGTCAGACGGGTATCATCCTTACCGAGAGTATGGCGATGTATCCCGCAGCCAGTGTGAGTGGCTGGTATTTTTCACATCCTGACAGCAAGTACTTTCCCGTGACAGGTATTGATAAAGATCAGCTGGAGGATTATGCACGCAGGAAAGGGATGTCGCTGCCGGAGATGGAGCGATGGTTAGGACCTTTGTTGTAAGTAGGAAGTACGAGGTTGGAAGTACGAACATCTCACTACACACTTGACCGCTGATGTAACTGATGGACATGATTAACTCTGATAAGGTCTGAATACAACACATTTGACCGCTGATTAATCTAATAGACATGATGAACTTTGAACAGCTCAGATCGTGACTTTTTCAAAATTGTGATTTGTGAAAATTTAGTTCATACAGTGGGAATATCCTTTTGCGTAATTAGTGTAAAATAGTTTCGTGCTTCCTTGATCCTGTGTTCCTTTCTTCCCTTACTCCTTTCTTCCTTTACTCCCTTTAAATTATGTAACGGATAATCCAAATTCTGTAATGGTTTACACCATCACAGCCTTCAATTTTACATAATTGTATTTGCCCGACTGTAGAGAGCAGGTCTGCAGCTTACTTTCTATTTTTTTGATCATGACAAACTACCCACATGAAATCTATTGACAATTCACATGATGGCGTCATTACATCGGGCTCAAGTGAATCCTATTGGATTGATTCAGTCAATCAGCCTACGTCTGCCCA
>JANPKZ010000191.1:0-16295 GCA_031426295.1 Saprospiraceae bacterium | reverse complement strand
GTTGAAGATGCTCAATTCCAAATCCTTTGAGTGTTGCAATTTCAAAGTGACGAAGGATTTTTTCCTGCGTGTAATCAGTGGTATAGATCCATTCATCCAATCCATACGTGTAGAATGATGGACCAAAATATTTTTCGAAGCGATCTTTATTTGATTTTGAAAAAAGGATCTCCGATGGATTAAAGCTTTGAAATAATTTTTCAATCTCTCTTTGTGAACCTTCACTGATAACAAATTCACCTGTGGAATTATCGAGGAAGGCAACACCGAAATGATCACCTGATATAAAGTGAATCGCTGCCAGGTAATTGTTAGCTGAACGATTGAGTAATGCATCATCAGTGGCAACACCTGGCGTGATCAGGTCTGTTACGCCACGATCCACGATCTTTTTTTCCTTGGACGGTTTTTCAAGCTGTTCGCAAATAGCGACACGATATCCTGCCTGCACAAGTCTGGGCAGATACATATCCATTGCGTGATAAGGGAAACCTGCCAGTTCTACATTATTTCCGCCATTATTCCGGGAGGTCAGGATGATGCCCAATGCTTCGGCTGTTCGGATAGCATCTTCCCCAAATGTTTCATAAAAATCACCAACCCTGAAAAGGAGTAAAGCCTCCGGATGTTGGCTCTTGATCTTGTAATATTGCTTCATGAGCGGGGTTTCTTTCCCAGCTTCAATGGATACCGGTTCGTGCTTGTCTTTCAATGGCGTAATTGCTGATAGATCGATAAAGGTAATATATACAATATGCAAATACGACTTGATGTTGTTGAGAGCCTGCTCCCAAAACCAAAAACCTACTAAATCTGCAAAAAAATTATGTTTTTTATAACAATTCTGAAAACCGGGTGTTAGAATGAGAGCTCAGATTAATCCCCTGGACAAAAAATTCTTTATTCAATCATCATTTAAACACACAAAACATGGGACTTTTCTCATTTTTAAAAAACGCAGGGGCGAAAATCTTTGACAAAGAGGAAGAAGAAACAGTAAAAACTGCAACTCCGGCCGAAACTGAAAAAATCAAAGTAGCTGCTATGCTGCGCGCTGTGAATGCGTTAAATCTTCCGGTGAGTAATCTATCTCTTGACATCAATGAGGAAGGTGATTCAGTGACAGTTTTTGGCCAGGCTGAAACACAGGTCGCAAAAGAACTGGTTGTCCTGACACTTGGAAACAATATGGGCGTATCATCTGTCGACGATCGTATGAGTGTCATCGCACCTGCAGAAGAAGCAACTTTTTATACAGTAGAATCAGGTGATTCTTTGTCAAAAATTGCCAAGGCCCACTATGGTGATGCAATGAAATATAATAGTATATTTGAAGCAAATAAACCAATGCTGACGGATCCTGATAAGATCTATCCAGGTCAGGTACTTAGGATTCCGAAGCTGTAATAAAGATTGTTTTCAACTGGTGAAGTTGGTGGAAGCGCAGGCCGCCGGGCCGGCTTCCACCGTTTTTTTTTAGTGACATTCGCTCCCGGCTATTCTTCCTCTTCCAGCATCGACTCCAGATCAGTTTCTATATTCCGGAGCTTGGCTTTACATAACGCAATTAGTTCCATCGCAGCCCGTACCTCATGGCGCATTTCTTCTAAACCCATTTCTCCGGATTGTATGCGCGCTACCACTTGCTCAAGCTGCACGATAGCTTTGTCATAGTCGTTCTCCTTTTTTTTCATTGTACTATACTTTGTTTGTTACCATCGTGAAAGACGGTTTCAATGATCGATCCCTGCTCAGCCTGCATGACGCTGGTTAGTGATTTGCCATGCTGTGTGGTGATTGTATAACCCCGTTTCAGGATGAGATCAGGATCCAGAGCCTGCATGAGAGATTCCATAAACTCAAGTTTACGACCATGCAGTTGAATTTGATTTTTTGAACCTTGCAAGATTGCCTGGCGGATATGGTTTAGTTTATTTTCTTCCAGCCTGATCCTCGATCCAATGCCATGCTTTAGCGATTGTTCGAGATCAGCGAGTTTCTGCTTTTCAAGTTGAATACGATCATACGACTCATCTTCAATCCATTTCAATAATTCATCCAGCCTGCCTTCAAAACCGGCATTGTGTTCGATCACAAAATCTGCCACTGCTGTCGGTGTCTTCAACGACCTGAATGCCACAAGATCCAGTACTGACTGATCGATCTCATGACCGATGCCGATCATGATCGGTAAAGGAAACTGTGCAATACAAACTGCAATGGCAAGATTGTCAAACGCCGCAAGATCAGTTCTGGCACCACCCCCACGAATAATAGCTACTGCATCATAATGATGCCTGTTTTCTTCAATTTTATCCAGGCATCCAAGAATTTCACTTTCCACCTGCTGACCCTGCATCGCAGCTTCATACAGATCGATGTCAATATGATAGCCGTAGAAGTTGTCCTCAATATGTTTTGCAAAATCTTTAAACCCCGCCGCCCTGTCAGAACTGATCACTGCGAGTCGCTGGATCACAGAAGGAACCGGAACTTCCGCATTCTTCCGAATAAGATCCCGGTCTTTGATTTGTTTTAGAATAGCCTGGCGTTGCATTTCAAGCACACCAATCGTAAAGCTGCTGTCAATATCCTCGATGATCAGTTTGAGACCATAGCGCTCATGATAATCGATATTGACTTTCAGCTTGACAGACATTCCCTGCTTAAGGATATCTTCCGGAGGAACGGGTGATTTTCTTTTCAGGAAAAAATAAACATTCGCCCACATGGCAGCCTGGCATTGCGCAGTGATGGCATTACCATCTTTCTGGATCAGATCAAGATACCAATGGCCACGTGATAAAGAGGCCTGGCCAATCTCACACTCAACCCAAATAGCCTGGTCAAAATTGAGGGAAATAACTCTCCGTATATACTGGTTGAGTTCGAGTAATGAATATGCTGCACGCTCAACCATGTATTATCCTAATCTTCAACACCCAATACCTCACTCACCAATTCTGCTGCCTCTTGTAAGAGGATGGCGGATCGAACCTTGAGTCCGCTTTCATCTATGATCTTTTTAGCGATATCCGCATTTGTACCTTGCAGCCTTACAATGATCGGCACCTGGATATCACCAATGTTTTTGTATGCATCCACAATACCTTGTGCAACACGGTCACATCTTACAATACCACCAAAAATATTGACGAGGATCGCTCTTACACTTGGGTCCTTCAGGATGATACGGAAGGCATTTTCAACCCGCTTGGCATCAGCTGTACCACCGACATCAAGAAAATTGGCAGGAGATCCACCCGATAGTTTAATGATGTCCATAGTCGCCATAGCCAAACCGGCACCATTGACCATACAACCTACATTACCATCAAGGTTCACATAGTTGAGACCAAATGCTTTTGCTTCTAATTCTGTTGGATCATCTTCATTTGGATCATGCCATGCTTCGATATCCTTATGACGATACAGTGCACTTTCATCCATGGATGCTTTACAATCCACTGCAACGACTTCACCATGTCCATTTATCAGGACCGGATTAATTTCCAATAGGGTAGCATCACTGTCTACAAATGCTGTGTAAACTTTAGTGACAAACTGATTCATCAATTTTAATGTATCGCCGCTCAGTCCAAGGTTGAAAGCAATTTTTCTACCTTCAAATGCCTGCAATCCTAATGCAGGATCAATGTATTCTTTGAATACTTTCTCAGGTGTTTCTTCAGCTACGGCTTCAATATCCATACCGCCTTCAGTAGAGTAGATGATAACATTACACTGGCGTGCACGGTCCGTTAAGATAGACATGTACAGCTCCTGGCATTGATCATATTGCGGGATATAAACATCTTCCGCAATAAGGATCTGACGCACCAGTTTTCCAGGTCCTTCAAGACCACCTGGCGTCTGTGGTGTGATCAGCATCATGCCCAAAATGGCATCGGCTTTTTCTTTTAGTTCGTCAAGGTTCTTGACCACCTTGACGCCGCCTCCTTTACCTCTGCCACCTGCATGGAGTTGAGCTTTAACAACAGCAATGGGGCTGCCGGAAAGCTCAGTGATCTTTTTATAGGCTTCAATCGCCTCGTCGACTGTAGTCGCTACGAAGCCGCGCTGCGTTTTAACGCCATATTTGTTGAGCAACTCTTTGCCCTGGTATTCATGCAGATTCATGTCTGGATATTTCGATTTTCGTGGTGCGAAACTAAGGAAAAAGGCGGGTTGACTTACTCCTCCATCAGGCTAAGTGCTTTCGTCACATCCTCTGTAGGAAACTTACAAACTTTGTTTTGGCAAATATAGATAAGCGTCTGACCCTCACTGAGTTTGCTTTCAAGCAATGGTAACCTGCCTTCTGTCTTACCACCAAGATAGATAGCATCAGGTCTGTAATGCTTTTGCATTTCTGCAAGCGGTGCCTGGAAATTATTCCCTACGATCGCCACTTCATATGGAGGTTTCACCACGGAAAGCATGACCTGGCACCAGTTGCTGTAGAAGGATGGCTGCCCGTCTCTCAACACTAATGGCCATATTTTTTGCAGCATATCATGCGCTCGCTGCGTATAGGTGGTGTTATACAGGATCTCTCCCAGGACTAACAGATTTTTCGCCATGGTACTGTTGGCAGAGGGAATTACATTATCGCTGATCTCAAGTTTGCGTGCTACCAATGGAGGGTCTATATCGGAAGTGAAAAAAAACATGAGCGAACTATCTCCATCAAAATGACTGAACACATGTTGCGTAAGTCCATCTGCATGATCCAGCCATCGGTCATCAAACGTTGACTGGTATAATGAGAGAAATGCCTGGATCACATTTGCATAGTCATCAAGAAATGCATTGATGGTTGACTTTCCATTTTTATAATTTCGGTCCAGCCGGTTATTTTCCTTCAGAAGATTTGTAACAATAAATTCCCCATTTTTCACAGCGCGATCCAGGTATTTTTTGTCACCGCTTACTTTATATGCTTCTACATATCCTTGCAACATCAATCCATTCCAGGACGCAAGTATTTTATCATCAAGACCCGGTGTTACACGCTCCTTACGAACGTCAATTAATTTATCATTAATCTTTTTGATCCGCTGATGAAATTCATCTTCTGTAATACTATTCTGCTTCGATAATTCAGATGCAGAACGATGTATGTTCAGGATATTTTTTCCATGTTCCCAGTTACCGCCTGGAGAGATGTCGTAATAGGCAAAAAATAATTTTTGATCTGATTCATTTGCAATGATATCAATGAGTTCAGCCGCAGTCCAAACATAATATTTGCCCTCTTCCCCTTCACTGTCTGCATCATAGGAACTGTAAAAACCACCTGACGGATCGCTCCAATAAGTATTCACAAACTCCAACGTTTGTTTTACAACATCCAAATATTCTTTTTTGCCTGACCATCCATAACCCTGAGCGTATAATGAAACTAACTGGCCATTATCATACAGCATCTTTTCAAAATGAGGGACGAGCCACATGGTATCGGTGGAATAGCGCGCGAAGCCACCTTCCAGTTGATCATAAATACCACCTTCCATCATTTTGTCGAGTGTAGTTATTACCTGGGCTTTTACAGCTTCATCATTGTATCTCGAGGCATAGTGCATCAGGTATTGCCAGTTATTTGGCATTGGAAATTTAGGTGCACCACGACGACCACCCATCGCCGGGTCCATTCGTTGCAGGAATACTTTGGTGATATCCTCTGCAACCTGATCTGACCAGGGTTGATCTCCTGCAATAATATCATTCAATCCATGATCCTGCACTCCTTTGACCAGTTGTGTCGCATAGTCATGAAGTTTCCCCGGTTCTTCAGTAAAAGTCTTATGAAAATATTCAAGCACTTCCATCCATTTCCCTTTTGGAAAATAAGTGCCCGCCCATACTGGACGACCATCGGGTAATGCAAAAGAATTCAACGGCCATCCGCATCCACCTCCTGATGAAAGCTGGCAGGCAGTCATGTATACATCATCAATATCAGGTCGTTCCTCACGATCAACTTTGATATTGACAAAATATTTATTCATCAGTGAAGCCACTGTACTGTCTTCAAACGATTCATGTTCCATTACATGACACCAGTGACAGGAAGAATACCCGATACTGATCAGCAGCAGCTTATTCTCATCCTTCGCTTTTTGCAAAGCCTCATCATTCCATGCATACCACTCGACAGGGTTGTGTGCATGCTGGAGCAGATATGGACTGGTTTCATGGATCAGATGATTGGTATGCTCGTGCTTCATGGAAGGGGATTGACATTGAAGGCATGCCAGGATGCCCAGGAATAAAAAGGTACGCAAGACAGTGGTTTGAGTTCGTGATTTCACCTGTAATGCCAAAAGTAAGGAGACATTTACAGAGCAGGTGAAAATAGAATACTATCTCAAATCTCATCGATGGCCTACTTTTGCAGGCTGAAGACAAGATGATCGGTTTATGGTTGTGATGAAATTTGGGGGCACATCCGTTGGAAATGCTGACAGGATAAAGCAATTGATTGAAATTGTACGCTCCCGTGCTAATGGTCAGCAGGTGGTGATTGTTGTATCCGCTATGTCCGGGGTGACAAATCTATTGGAAGAAGCATGTCTCAAGGCTTCTGACAAAAATGAAGGGTATAGGTCCTCCCTCGATATGATCATCCGGAAGCATGAAGAATGTATCGGGGCATTTCCATTTACGCCCGCTGTATCCGCAGCATTGATAGAACATATCCGTGATCCGATCCACAGGCTGGGAGTGATCTGCAGGGGATTGAGCCTTGTAGGCGATCTGACTTCCAAAACGAAAGCGTACATCATGAGTTTTGGCGAAGTTCTTTCATCGCTTATCGTACGCGCCGCCCTGTCATCAGCAGGTGTCGAAGCTCAGCTTATTGATAGCCGCGATGTAATTGTCACTGATGAACAATTTTTGTCTGCAAGGGTAGATTTTTTAGAAACAAGTAAGCGGATAAAAGAGAATATTTCAGGTCGACACCAGGTATACATTGCCCCTGGATATGTAGCTAGATCAGCTACGGGAGAAAGTACCACCTTAGGAAGGGGAGGCTCTGACTATACGGCCGCAATCTTTGCAGGTGCACTCGATGCAGATGTACTGGAAATATGGACGGATGTCAACGGCATGATGTCTGCAGATCCAAGAATGGTTCGGGATACAGTTACAATCCCAACCATGAGTTATGAGGAAGCGATGGAGCTGAGTTATTTTGGTGCTAAAGTCATTTATCCTCCAACGATCCAGCCGGCATTGGCCAAAGGGATCCCCATTGTTATAAAAAATTCTTTTGAGCCTGAACATCCGGGAACAACCATTTCAAAAAATCCGGATAAGGATTCACATTTTGTCAAAGGTCTCACATGCATTCAGGATATTGCTTTAGTAACAATTTCAGGTTCAGGCATGATTGGTGCGCCAGGTATATCTCACCGCTTTTTCCAGGCACTAGGTCAGCATGGTATTAATATATTTTTCATCACACAATCTTCTTCAGAGCACAACATTAGCTGCGCCATAGCGCGTCATGATGCGGCAGCAGCAAAAAAAATAATTGAGGACTCTTACGAACTGGAAATGAGTCTTGGTAAAATTGATCCTGTACATGTTGAATATGACCTGGCATTAGTAGCCGTGGTAGGAGATGGCATGCGCGAACGAGCTGGTCTCGCAGGCAAACTATTTAGTTTGCTAGGGGAAAATGGTATCAATGTCCGTGCGATTGCGCAAGGCTCAACTGAGCGGAATGTATCCTTTGTGATTGGTCAGCATAATGCGAAAAAAGCACTTAACGTATTGCATGAAGGATTTTTTCTTTCAAAATATAAGACCGTCCATTTGTATGTTCTTGGTGCAGGCAACGTCGGTGCTACCTTACTAAATCTTATTTATGAAGCGCAAAAAACGTATCGCGAAGGAGTTGGACTCGATTTAAAAGTATGTGGTATTGGTACCAGCAAACTGATGTACCTCGATCCCTTAGGGATTGATCTGGCTACGTGGAGTGAATCACTCAGGTCCAAAGGAGAACCTATGTCGCTAGATACATTTATGAAAAATGTCAAAGAATTTAATCTCAGGAATAGTATCCTTGTGGATATTACCGCATCAGAAGATGTCAGCAATCTTTATCATGATGCACTGGCGTCAAATGTACATGTGGTCACGGCCAATAAAATAGCTGCATCTGCACCGTATAAAGATTATGCCCGCCTGCGCGAATTAGCAGGTAAGCATAATGTGCGATTTCTGAATGAAACCAATGTGGGAGCTGGCTTACCGGTCATCAAAACCATTCGTGACCTGGTGCTTACCGGTGATCGTATCCATAAGATCAAAGCAGTCCTGTCAGGAAGTCTCAATTATATATTCGACAGGGTAGGGAGTGATCATGTATTGTTTTCAAAAGCAGTTTTTGAAGCAAGAGAAAAAGGATATACAGAACCAAATCCTGCGCTTGATCTCAGTGGTAAAGACGTAATGCGGAAAATTCTGATCCTGGCACGTGAAGCAGGTTACAAACTGGAAATGGAGGATATCAGCAACAATCCTTTTTTACCAGCCGGCACGCTTGACAGTGATCAATGGGAGACATTGTACCAGAATCTTCAGGCGCTCGATTCGACCTTTGAATCAGACCGCGAAAAACTTGCACGGATCAATAAGCGTTGGCGCTATATGGCATCTCTTGAAAATGGGGCGATTACCACAGGACTCGAAGAAATTGATGAAACACATCCGGCTTATCATCTCAAAGGCACGGACAATATCATCCTGTTCTGGACCGACAGGTATGCCAATCGGCCCATGGTGATTGCAGGTGCAGGTGCAGGTCCGGAAGTAACTGCATCAGGAGTACTCGCTGATGTCATCTCGATCTCAAATGTCTGAGGGATGAAGTATATCAGCATCTCCGGTGATCAGCAACATTTTGGATTTAAAGACGCGGTACTGAATAACCTGGCACCGGATGGCGGATTGTTTGTACCAAATGAAATTCCGTCTATTCATTTTTCTAAAGAAGACATTCAAAATTTCAGCAAGGAAGAGTTTCTGTTTCACTTACTATATCCATTTGTACAACCTGATCTGACAGATGTGCAATTACGTAAAATTATTTCTGATACACTTTCTTTTGATATTCCTCTTGTACAAATCGGGTCATCAGACATATACGCTCTCGAGCTCTTTCATGGTCCGACATGGGCGTTTAAAGATGTTGGTGCACGTTTTCTATCGGGGTGTTTATCCACATGGTCAACGGACAATAAAGAAACAACCATCCTGGTAGCCACTTCTGGCGATACCGGTGGGGCAGTGGCACATGGATTTTATAAACAACCGGGTACCCGTGTAATCATTCTGTATCCATATGGAAAAATTTCATCTCTGCAGGAACAACAAATCGCAGGCCTCGGGTACAATATTGAAGCTATTGCAGTCAGAGGTACGTTTGATGACTGCCAGCAATTAGTCAAGACTGCCTTTCGTGATGATGCATTGAAACGTGAGAACCGTCTGACCAGTGCCAATTCAATAAATATCGCCAGGTGGTTGCCACAAATGATTTTCTATGCGATTGCTTACCAGGAAGCTGTAAAGAAGCGTTTACCGCTTACGATAAGTGTGCCAAGCGGAAATTATGGAAATATAGCTGCCGGACTTTTGGCAAATGTGTTAGGAATCCGCTTTGATAAATATTTTGCTTCCCATAATGCAAATAATACAGTACCACGTTTTTTTCAGGATGGACATTATCATCCAAATCCAACCATTGCAACCATTGCAAATGCGATGGACGTAAGTGATCCTAGTAATTTTGTGCGATTCCAATGGTTATTCAATAAAATATCACCAGAGCATTTTTCATTTCGGGCTGCATCTGTCAGTGATGATGAAATTTTAGAAACGATTTCACGCTGTTACCTCCAGCATCATTATTTACTGGATCCACATACTGCAACAGCATGGAAAGTTTTATCTGATCACGGTGGCAAAGGAATTCTTCTCGCAACAGCACATCCTCAAAAATTTGAAGAAATTATCACCAGGGCAATCGGCGAATTTCCATCAGAATGGAGTAAGGAAATAGCAGACAATCAGATTCAAAGGATTGTTATTGAAAATAATTTCGAAGAACTGAACGCTATTATCAGATAGGCAAAAAAATAGCCTTCTTCCTTACGGAAGAAGGCCTCAGGTTGGTTTTAACAGATCGCAGAGGCGATTACCAGTGATGGTGCAAATTGTATACCAAAAAACATGTAATGCTGATTGAATGAAAAAAATGCATCTTTGTCACCCCCATGGTACCGGAGTCAGAAAAATATGATCAACGAGGTGCATCAGCTTCCAAGACCGAAGTGCACAAGGCTATCCGAAATCTGGATAAAGGCCTATACCCGAATGCATTCTGCAAAGTTTTACCGGACGTAGTCGGCAGTAACCCCGATTACTGCAATATCATGCATGCGGATACCGCCGGCACTAAATCCAGTCTTGCATACCTCTACTGGAAAGAAACCGGTGATATTTCAGTGTGGCGCGGCATTGCCCAGGACGCTCTCGTGATGAACCTGGACGATATGGCCTGTACAGGGATGATCGACGATATTATTATTTCGTCCACGATCGGCCGTAATAAACACCTGATCCCGGGTGAGATCATTGAAGCTATTGTCGAAGGCACAATGGCCTTCATCCATAACCTGGAAGAAAGAGGAATTTCTATAAAACATGCCGGTGGTGAGACAGCTGATGTAGGCGATATCGTTCGCACAATTGATGTTGGTGTTACAGCCTTTGGTCGCATGCATCGTAAAGACATTATCGTCAACCAGATCAGACCTGGAGCTGTAGTCATAGGTCTTGCCTCAGATGGACAAGCGCATTATGAGGAAGAATACAACAGTGGTATTGGCAGCAATGGCCTGACCTCTGCACGACACGATATGCTGCATAGTTCGTATGCAGATAAGTATCCTGAAAGTTTCAGTCCTGAAACGAACCGCGATGTTGTGTACAACGGACCGTGGAAGCTTACTGATACTGTTGATATCAACGGCCAACAGATCACCATTGGCAAATTGTTACTTTCTCCGACACGGACATTCATGCCGATCCTGATGCCTCTTATACGGGAGTACCGTAGCAATATCCAGGGTATTATTCATTGTACAGGAGGAGCTTACAGCAAAGTGTTGAAGTTTATTTCTCCAAATGTATCTGTACATATTGATTCAATTCCACCGACACCACCGGTCTTTCAACTGATCCGTGATGCCTCTAAAACATCATTGGCAGAAATGTACAAAGTGTTCAACATGGGCATCCGCATGATGATCTTTGTAGATAAAAAATCCGCATCCACCATCCTCGATCTCGCTTCTGCCTTTGGTATCAAAGCCTACCAGCTCGGCGAAGTAAAACGATCCGCGGATCCCGCCAGCGTCATCATCAATACCGGCGATGAAGCAGAACCCACTGTAGAATACAGGTAGAGAAATTCCTCACCAATATTTCCCAAAAAAAAAGTGAGGAATTCCTATCGAATTCCTCACATCTAATTTCTTTTCATTGATCCCTTGATCCCTTGATCCTGTGATCCTTACTCCATAATCATCAACCGCTCAACAAGCGTTCCCGATTCAGAATGAAGGACAACAAAATAGATACCTGCAGCCAGTGACTTTGTACTTATGATTTGCTGCGAATAGCCAGATGGGATCGCCAACTGCTGACGAAGCAGGATATGTCCGGAAGCATCCATCAGGTTAAGCTGTGCATCAAAAGCTTTTACACTGCTGAGTGTTAAAGTGGCACCCTGTCCTTGTGCTGAAGGATTCGGGCTGATGAAATAATCATTGATATCTGTGATATCATTTACGCCTGTGCCTTCGCCAACTTTAAAGTTCTGAGTCTGGCTGTACATCGCACCTGTTTGTGATTCATTATACGGCCATACCTTCCAATGATACGTCACACCCAGTGGCAATGAATCGATAGTCAATTGCGATGTATAGACGAAATATTTTTGAGGAGCAAATGTGAAAGAAGCAAATCTGTCGATAAGGATCATATACCTGTTTGCGCCGGGTACATCTTCCCAGTCCAATACAATATCAGTTGTTCCTGAAGTTTCTTCCCCATTGATCGGGTAGATATAATTCACAGGTTGAGTTACCGGAGTTGTATTCGGCACTTTACCGGTGCGGATATAAGCACGCTGAATGGTGTAGAAATCCGTATTCATCAGATTCTTCTGAGTCTGAGTGAACGTGTAGGATGAACAGCCATTATAGTATCCCATAAAATTGTTTACGATCGGCATGATCACATCGCCGTTCTTATCACGGATGGATGTATTCTCATTGCAGTTATTCTGGTGCAATAATCCAAGATTGTAATCGGGTGGTGTATCACAGATACGGTCACCTGCAGTGGCGCAGTTTGAGCCATTCTGTAATTCGATAAGCAGGGATCCGCCACCACTTTCACAGGGTTTTGTAAAATCTACGTTAACCGGATTGGTATATTCTGAAGTGGTGTATGGAACGCAATCCCATCCTGCATGAGGATGAGGAAGGCTGAAAAAATGCCCGAGCTCATGAGCAAGGGTAGATGTGGTTCCGTTGATCTGACCTTTTTTTGAAACAATCCAATCTTCCTGCGGATCGTAATAGGCAAGAACGGTTCCAGGACTGCCACCACCATCATTGGCTGTATTCGTTATGAATACGTTTACAGAATTTTTGTCCTCTGTCAAACGCATCTGGATCGTTGCTGCAACTGAATGAGGGGTATTAAAAACCGCATCATTATTCAGATACTTCAATGTGTCAATATAGAAGATCGCTTCCTGGTCAGCATATTGGACATTCAGGTTGGCCAGTTGTTTGAACACATCCTCTTCCTGGATACGTCCACTTCCGTTGGTAGCTGCCACCAGATGAAATGTCACCGGTATGTATTTAACAGCATTTCGCTCACTGGCAGGAAATCTAGTGTTGAAATCTACTCTCTCGAGCAGTGTCTCTTGTGGAGTTCCACAGTACTGGGCAGTGATGAGGGTTGTAAAAAAGAGGCAGATAACAGATAATACCAGTCTTGACATATTAGAAGAATTGCTTTTGTGGCACGAAGATAATCAAGGTTTTCAGGCCGGTTAACCGATGGTTCTGATTTCTTATTAGTTTTGCCGACATATACACTGATTCCTCTAAAATAATTCACCTTATGTCAAAAGTTACGGTCGTCGGTGCCGGTAATGTCGGTGCCACAGTGGCTAACGTGTTAGCACATCAAAACGTTGTAAATGAAATAGTTCTGTTAGACCTGATGGCAGATATCGCCAAAGGGAAAGCCCTGGATACATGGCAACAGGCTCCTGTTGATGACTATTCCACCAGGCTGAAAGGCACAGGTGATTATGCAGATACTGCTGGTTCAGATATAGCAGTTATCACAGCAGGCGTACCGCGTAAACCCGGTATGAGCAGGGATGACCTGATCTCAACCAACGCCAAGATTGTTTCTTCCGTAACGCGCTCTATCCTGCAGTACAGCCCTAACGCCATCTTGATCGTGGTAAGCAACCCGCTCGATGTAATGACCTACGCTGCCCATGTGGTTTCAGGACTTCCTTCCACAAGAGTATTTGGAATGGCTGGTGTATTGGATACTGCCAGATATAGGGCATTCCTTGCTGAGGCACTGGATGTTTCACCGCGTGATATTCAGGCAATGCTCCTTGGAGGTCACGGAGACACCATGGTTCCTCTGCCACGTTACACCACAGTTTCCGGTATACCAGTTACTGAATTGATCGACAGTGAAAAACTAAATGCCATTGTTGACCGAACTAAAAAAGGTGGAGGAGAGCTTGTCCAGTTAATGGGAACATCCGCTTGGTACGCGCCAGGTGCCGCAGCAGCTCAAATGGTTTCGTCTATCATCCGTGATGAAAAACGAATACTTCCCTGCTGTATTAAAATGGAAGGTCAGCATGGACTTAACGATGTATATCTCGGGATGCCTGTGAAACTTGGCAAGAATGGAATCGAATCAGTTATCGAACTTGATCTGAATGCTGATGAGCTGAAGCTCCTTCAGGATTCATCTGAAGCCGTTAAAGAAGTGATGAATGCGTATGATCAGTTAGGTCTTAACTGATCGTGCGAAACTGAAATGAAGTGATTGATAATAATAAAGTTGTTGCTGCGCTGACATCTGTTAAGGATCCCGCGACAGGTCAGGATATCATCAGTCGACGGATGGTTACAGATCTCCGGATCAAGGAGAATAATATCCAGTTTCAGTTATCCACTGCGGACCTGCCTGAAGCACAGAAGTCAAGCCTCAATTTCGCCTGCATGGAAGCGATCCAGGGGATCTATCCTGATGCAGATGTGCACATTCATATGCAGCGAACAGATCAGCCTGCAGGCCCCACCAATCCGTTACCCCACGTCAAAAACATTATTGCGGTAGCCTCCGGAAAAGGGGGTGTCGGCAAAAGCACAATAGCCATAAATCTCGCATTGGGTCTGCAGCAACTGGGTTTCAAAACGGGCCTGATCGATGCTGACCTGTATGGTCCCTCAGCACCCACTATGTTAGGGCTGCAGGGTGAACGACCTAAAATTCAGGTCGTCCATGGCAGCCACAAGATTATACCCCTGGATGCATTCGATATGCCAGTGATGTCAATTGGTTTTGTGGTCGAACCAGAACAAGCTGTTGTACTACGTGGACCACGTCTTGCAGGAATTATTAAACAATTTATCCGTGATACGATCTGGCCAACACTGGATTACCTAATTATCGATTTACCACCTGGTACAGGTGATATTCAATTGACCCTTGTGCAAACAGTACCACTTACAGGTGCCATCCTGGTTACCACACCACAGGAACTGGCGGTAGTAGATGCAGTGAAGGCGATGAATATGTTTCTCCTCGACTCAGTCAATGTTCCCATACTTGGTGTTGTTGAGAACATGGCCTGGTTTACACCAGAAGAACTGCCGGATAACAAATATTTTCTCTTTGGATCTGGGGGTGGAGAAAAATTAGCTGCCTTTGGAGAAACAAAATTGTTGGGTCAGATCCCGCTGGTGCAGTCTGTAAGGGAAGCAGGTGATAATGGAATACCTGCAGTCATGCAGGAAGGCCCGTTGAAAGAGCGTTTTATGGATTTAGCGCGCAATGTCCATGAACAGACACTCGTACGTAATAATGAAAGTGGTCCAACCCGGATGGTTGAGATCAAGACGGGCATTTAAAATGACCTTACCTTATCAATGGCAGGTTATCTGATACCGGCCGTTTTCCTTCAAAGATTTAACCAAAAACTAAGTTACCTTTGACCGGTCATGTCAGACCAGGAAAAAGCTCATTTATTAATACAGATTGAAAGCGCGCTTGACGATATCCGTCCGCACCTCGCGGTAGATGGAGGCGATGTTTCCGTAGTAGAGCTTACGGATGAGATGACCGTCCGCATCCGGTGGATGGGTGCTTGTGAATCCTGCTCTATGTCAGCCATGACAATGAAAGCCGGTGTAGAACAAGCCGTTCGTTCCCGCCTTCCTCAAATCAGGTCCGTGGAAGCTGTCAACAGTATCAATGCCTGAACTGCATAAGGACGGCACATACCTGTCCGGTTGGATAAAGCAGCAGCAAACGGTATTGACCATTGGTCTTGATACGGATGTAACGAAGATCCCCGCAATTCTAAATGGCGATGTATTAGCTTTTAATAAGGCAATCATTGAGGCAACCCGTGATTTGTGCATTTCCTATAAAATCAATTTTGCTTTCTACGAATCCCTTGGAGTCAAAGGCTGGGATATTCTCGAAAAAACAATTCAGGCAATTCCGTCAACACATCTCATCATCGCAGATGCTAAAAGAGGTGACATCGGAAATACATCTGAAATGTATGCACGTGCCATCTATGATCACCTGGGATGCGATGCGATCACAGTGAGTCCATATATGGGAAGGGATAGTGTGCAGCCATTTTATCGTGATGGAAAATGGGTGATCATACTTGCATTGACTTCGAATGCAGGCAGTAATGATTTCCAGCAGCTTGAACTGAAGGATGGAAAAAAAGTATACCAGCAGGTTATGAAAACTTCTGCTGCATGGGGCACAGCCGACAATACGATGTATGTTATCGGCGCTACGCATCCAGATGAAATGCGGAGAATACGGCAGCAATATCCGGATCACTTTTTTCTGGTGCCGGGTATTGGAGCGCAGGGTGGGGATCTGGACGCGATATGTGAAGTAGGTTTAAATCA
>JANPKZ010000190.1:0-4449 GCA_031426295.1 Saprospiraceae bacterium | reverse complement strand
CTGGGTTGGAATGGATTTTTTGCAGTGTTGATGTTTGTTGGATTTTTTCTTTGCGGATTCATATATATCATCAAAAAAGGCGCATTGAACTGGGAAGATTGATGGAACGATTTGTGATTACAGGTTAAACTATGAACGCCGCCTGATGTTAATATGAAGTATCTCTTTAAACGCAATTAAACGAATTAATTATGGCTCGTCCCGTACGATTTAACATATTACAGAAGTCAACCCAGGACTGGGGTATCAACCAGGTTGACATGCCCGAAGGGCATACCGGTGAAGGATTCTTTGCTACATCCCTTGATAAGGTTGTGGGATTGGCAAGAAAAAATTCTATGTGGCCGCTGCCTTTTGCGACTTCATGCTGCGGTATCGAATTCATGGCCACAATGGGATCGCACTACGACCTGGCGCGTTTTGGCGCAGAAAGGGTTGGGTTTTCCCCCCGTCAATGCGACCTGTTGATGGTGATGGGTACGATTGCAAAAAAAATGGGCCCGGTTGTAAAGCAGGTATATCTCCAGATGGCCGAACCCCGTTGGGTAATGGCCGTTGGTGCTTGTGCTTCGAGCGGAGGGATTTTTGATACCTACTCTGTTTTGCAGGGTATTGATCAGGTTGTACCGGTTGATGTGTATGTGCCTGGATGTCCTCCCCGACCCGAAGCGATTCTCGATGGATTTATGAAAATTCAGGACCTTGTTCACAACGAATCATTAAGAAGAAGAAACGGACCGAAATATAAAGCATTGCTTGAATCTTACGGTATCCAGTAACAGCTACCGGGATCAATCACTAAAAAATAAAAAAACCGATCATGCCGCTGGCGAATGATGTTGTAAAGGCAAAACTTTTGGATCAGTTTGGTGAAGTCCTCACTGAATGGGACGAACAATATGGCATGCTTTCGTTTACTGCACCACGTGAGTTAAATCTCAAGGTGCTGAATTTTTTATATGATAGTAATGAACTCAGCTTTAAATTCCTGACTGATTTAACAGGGGTTCACTATCCTGACAGAAAAGGGGAAGAGTTTTGTGTAGTTTATCACCTTCACAATTTGGTGGAAAATGCCCGTGTCCGTTTCAAAGTGTATGCCCCGGTTGAAACACCTGATATTTATACTGCATCAGGATTGTTTTCTGGTGCAAATTGGATGGAAAGAGAAACCTATGATTTCTATGGTATCAATTTCGTTGGCCATCCAAATTTGAAAAGGGTTTTGAATGTAGATGAGATGGATTATTTCCCGATGCGGAAAGAGTTTCCCCTGGAAGATCAAACGAGAGTGGATAAGGATGATGAAATGTTTGGCCGATAAGGCAAGCGTGTAGCCGGACTTGTTAGGTTCTTGAATAATTAAGCATATGTCTGATCATATAAACATAAAACTTCCCGAAGGTTCCATTGAGAAACAGACCACAACGCTAAACCTTGGTCCCACTCACCCTGCCACGCACGGTGTGTTTCAGAATATATTGGAACTGGATGGAGAAAGGATAATTAAAACAGAATCTACGGTTGGTTATATCCACCGTGCATTTGAAAAGATTGCTGAACGCAGGCCACTTTACCAGATTACAACTCTTACTGACAGGTTGAACTATTGCTCATCTCCTATCAATAATATGGGATGGCATCTTACCTGCGAAAAATTATTAGGAGTAAAAACGCCTAAACGTGTTGATTACCTGCGCGTGATTATTATGGAGCTGGCGCGTATTTCTGATCATCTGATTTGTAATTCAATTGTAGGTGTGGATACCGGTGCATACACAGGTTTTTTGTATGTGATGCAATACCGGGAATTGATCTATGAAATTTATGAGGAAGTTTGCGGATCCAGACTTACTACCAACATGGGAAGGATCGGTGGATTTGAAAGGAATTTTTCTGATACTGCTTTCCTCAAGCTTGAAAAATTCCTGGCAGAATATCCAAAGGTACAACAGGAACTGGAAGATCTTTTTGCAAGGAATAGAATATTTGTAGAACGTACAAAAGGCACCGGTGCAATTTCAGCTGAAAGGGCGCTCAACTACAGCTTCACAGGTCCAAATCTCAGGGCAGCAGGTGTTGATTACGATGTGCGTGTTCACAGTCCTTATTCCTCTTACGAAGATTTTGATTTTATTATTCCTGTAGGCACCAGTGGAGACAATTACGATCGTTTCATGGTAAGAAACAGTGAAATATGGGAGTCTTTGAGTATTATCCGTCAGGCTTATCAAAAAGTACAGAATTTTAAAGGCGCAGAAGCCGATGTATATCATGCAGACGCACCTGAATATTATCTCCCTGAAAAAGGAGATGTTTATACGAAGATGGAAGCGCTGATATGGCATTTCAAGATTGTGATGGGAGAAACGGAAAGTCCCTCCGGCGAAGTGTATATGAGTGTTGAAGGTGGAAATGGTGAACTCGGTTTTTATCTTATCAGCGACGGGGGACGCACTCCTTACCGCCTCCATTTCAGAAGACCATGTTTTATTTATTACCAGGCGTATGAAGAAATTGTGAGAGGCAGTATGTTGAGTGATGCAATTATTACATTGAGTAGTATGAATTTGATAGCAGGAGAGATGGACGCTTGATGAAGTGCGAAGTTCGAAGTGCGAAGTGGGAAGTAAGTGCGAGGTACGAAGTGCGAAGTGAGAAGTAAACAGCCTTTTGAAGTGGGAAGTAGGTGAATGTGTGAATAGGTCAATGGATGAATAAACAGCCACTGGCTGTTTCTGCTCACTGCTTTCTGCTCACTGCTCACTATAAAAAGAAATATCCATATAAATAATGAAGTTTTCTGAAGTCAAACTGGAAGAGGTTAAAAAAATTATCGACAGGTATCCGCAAGGGAAGGAAAAAAGTGCGTTGATACCACTACTGCATATGGCGCAGGAAGAATCAGGAGGATGGCTGAGTGCAGAAACAATGGATTATGTCGCTTCCCTGCTCAAATTAGAACCTATCGAAGTGTATGAAGTAGCAACCTTCTACAGCATGTATAACCTGCAACCGGTTGGTAAATACGTGTTTGAAGTTTGTCAAACAGGTCCTTGTATGTTAAGCGGCAGCGACCAGATCATTTCTTATATTAAAGAGCGTTTAGGCATAGGCGTTGGTGAAACTACTGCTGATGGATTGTTCACGCTGAAAACGGTAGAATGCCTCGGTGCCTGCGGTTATGCACCGATGATGCAGCTTGGGAAAATTTACCGCGAACACCTTACCCCACAGAAAGTTGACCAGATTATTGAGGATTGTACCAAACGCGCAGCCACCAATAATTAATCATACAAAATGAAAAAAAAGCTTCAAATATTTTCAGTCTTTGTATTGTTGACCGTTTTAACCGCCTGCAACGGAACTTCTGATCATGCTGCACACGACAGTACAGCTGCTGACCACAGTATGCATTCCACAACAGCAGATTCTTCATCGGATACAGCTGTTGTTTCTCAGGCACTCATCGTTGAAAATTATTCAGGGATAGTTCCCTGTGCCGATTGCGAGGGGATCGAAACATCGGTGACTTTAAAAAGTGATAGTACCTATGATCTTCATCTGCTATATATCGGGCGGAAATCGAAAGGGCCGGGAAGCAATGAATTCGGAGAATCGGGGAAATGGATGAAACATGGTGCTGATATCATTCATCTAACAGGTGTAAAAGATGGGCCTTCGATGTATTTGAAAACAGACAGCAGCCTTATTCAACTCGATATGAAGGGAGAAAAAATCACCGGCAAACTGGCTGATAAATATGAGTTGAAAAAAAGGTAGAAAAATTAATAATGGTAATCGTATAAGCATTTATAATTCTGCAGTACATGGGTAGAAAAGTTTTGATAGATAAAGTGCATATTGAGGGCATCAGATATTTTGATGCATATCGGAAGAATGGCGGCTATGCATCTGTGGAGAAGGCATTAAAAACAATGACGCCGGACGAGGTGACAGAAGAAGTGAAGAAAAGCGGATTACGCGGCAGGGGTGGTGCAGGTTTTCCAACAGGGATGAAATGGGGCTTTCTGGCCAAACCCGAAGGCGTTCCCCGCTATCTTGTTTGCAATGCTGATGAATCCGAGCCAGGTACATTTAAAGACAGGTATCTCATGGAGTTCCTGCCTCATTTATTAATTGAAGGATTGATAGCTTCATCGTATGCCCTGGGAAGTCACAGAACATATATTTATATCCGTGGCGAATATGCATGGATAGTTGACATTCTTGAACAGGCTATTGAAGAAGCGAGGCAGCATAATTTTTTAGGGAAAAATATTCTTGGTACCGGCTTCGATTGTGAAATATATGTACAAAGAGGCGCCGGTGCATATATCTGCGGAGAAGAAACTGCATTATTAGAATCATTGGAAGGCAAAAGAGGGAATCCCCGAATTAAACCGCCGTTCCCGGCCGTTAAAGGCTTGTGGGATTGCCCAACGGTTG
>JANPKZ010000189.1:0-25758 GCA_031426295.1 Saprospiraceae bacterium | reverse complement strand
AGAATAATTTTCAAAACGGCGTACCAAAGTCATTGACCATTGCCCCCGGGATGTTGCTAAATATCCACGGTAATGTTTATGTAAGACCATAAAAGGCGAAAAATCGTAGCGCAGCGAAGATCCCGCCATAACTTCGTTTTTTGTTATTCTGAAATCGTATTTCCCAATTCAAACCAATCGTTAGCAAGGTCGAAAAAGGTAGAAGTGCAGAAAGGGCGAAACAGGCAGAAGCGTTAGCCCTGCGTTTTTCCGTGTGTATTTCTGCGTATTTCTGCGGGAAATAAGTTATTCTACAGGCTGCTTATTATTATTTCCCGCAGAATTACGCAGAACCCAACCTGATTCTGTAATCGCAGAAAAAGCAGAACATTGAGTTTTGAAAATACCTAAACCTGCCTTTTGTATTTCGTTAGTCTTGTGTTTTTCCGTGTGTATTTCTTCGTATTTCTGCGGGAAATAAGTTATTCTACAGGCTGCCATTACTTCAAGCAACTTCAAAAACAACATTCCGGTTGCTGAGCTGTAGCACGAGGATGAGTTAAGCAGGCGGTGCACAGAGCATTTGTCGAAGAGTCGAAGCAAGTTCGTTATACGATATACTACGAAAAGATCTGTTCGGTCATCTGGTTCAAAAGCTTCTCCCGTTTCCCGTGGTCTCTTTCATTAAACACAAACTCCGCTTCCTTGATATACAGGTACGCGAAGTCACTGTGGATCCCGAAATACTTTTTAAACCGCCGCGTAGCAAAGTCATGAAACGCATCCGCCATCGTACGCGCTTCCTGCAAACCCGACTCACCTCCGTCCGGCAATTCCTCATGTCCATTCAAATGCTCCCGTACATAATCCGATACATGCAACATCATCGCGGAAGCTTCCGGCACAGGATGATCCAGATCTGTCAGTAGTTGCCCCGAGAGACAGATCAGGTTGACAGCGATCCCGCCTTCCTGCGGATGTGAAGAGGCAAATTGTTTGGAAATGATGGGAACAGGATCCGCAGGCTGATTCATCCGCGAGATCATGAGGTGCATCTTCTGGTATTCACGGTACCCGGCGATACACTCGCGAATCCGCTTAAAATATTTATTAACCGTATTGCGATCGAGATTGAGACGATGCGCAGCCTGTGTGGCGGTAAGCTCGTCACAAAAGGATTCGATCAGTTTCTTTTTCTTGTACGCGCTGAGCGATTTGTTTTTCATGGTATGTTGGTTGATCATGCTTTAATTAAAAGTGATCTTCCTTCATACTGATCCGGGTCTTTTCTGGATGGCGGTCCTCGCCACAATACGTAAAACGTATGGCCTGGAGGCTTTGTACGAGTAGGTGTACGAAAGATCGGCCGAATCTTTGAAAGACCCGACGGCACTATCCGATTTGTCAGATAGAAGTGAAAAATTTTTAGACATAAAAAAAGCCACCCCGTATGGAGTGGCTTTTTTATTGTCAGATGGACACGCGATTAGTGCTCATCTTCCAGGAATCCCGTACGACGGTATCCGGCTACTGTATAGATAGTACCTGGATCATCGGAGAATTCAATATCGAAGTAAATACTGTCAGTAACGTTACCTCCGGTAGAGGTAGCAACATTCTCAAGGATTTTACCATTAGTGATGCTCATCGTAATATCATATCCCTCAACCAGGTTTTGAAGGCCAGTGCCGCCAAAAGTTTGAGCAGATAAGTTAAGCGGTGATTTCACTTTGTAATCCCATTGATGCGCGTTGTCAGTGATCAGGAATTCAGATGCTACATTCGCTGCAGTGTTGGATGTAGTAAGTTCAGTATAGCCAGTGAGGTCTTCACCACCAGCTGAAAATGTTACCCACCATTCACCTGCTACTGCTTCGGTAGCAGTTCCTGTAACTTCAGGATCATCACCCAGGTCACATGACACTACACCGAAAGACAGGAACGCTAAGAATATCAATAATTTGCTTTTCATAAGTCGTTTTTTAATGATGATATTAAATAGGAACCTGAGTCAGCGTAACCACAAATGTGAAACCTGCATCCCATACGCTTGTAAAGGTGATCGTTCCATTTTCTGGGTTAACGTCAAAATCAGACATCGTCAAAGCACCACCAAAGGCACCCACACCAACCGGACCATTAAAACTGAAGTCGTTGGCAGGAATGTTATTAGCTGTGACCACAATTCCTGATGCGATGTATGCATCACCATAAGCACGACCAATGGCATAATATCCTCCGATAGCATCGGAAAGTTGATATTGATTAGGACCTACTTTTTTGATGATAACATACTTCATGTTCTGATATTGAGCACTGTTGTTTCCATTTCTCATAACTGTAGCTGAGTATAACCCTTCCAGGCTATTTACCAGGTCACCAGTACAGGCTACAATTACTGTCCTGGTCACAAGACCATCGAATCCGTCAGCATTGGTAGCAGAAGAAGTGATCACATATTTATCAGGTGAATTCACATCAAACGATGAGGTACCAAAATAAGCACCATCAATATCTGTTGTAACCGGAAGCTCGACACCATTCTCAGTTGCTTTTACAGGAGAAAGTGTAAAGTCCGTACCACAAGGCACGATATTGAAGTCTCCACCATCAAATTCGAATGAAGGAAAATACGTAACTCTGGAAATGTCTTTTGCTGATGGTTCATTATCACAAGCTGTGAATGTGAACATGCTGCCCAGGAGCAAAGACGCTAAAATTAAATTTCTCATACTTTTCATGTTAATAGAGTTTTAAGATGTTAACGAGCCCACCAGACTGCTTCTGTAATAGCAACCTCTGCTGGAATATTCGTATTGGTATTACGTTCAGATTCAGGATATACAAGCCTCATCGGAAATTGTCCTCCCGTGGTACCTCCTACAGAGTAGGTAAATGTACCGGGAATTACATTATCATCAAAAGCAGGAAATTGAGAAACTGCAGGAATGCCAGTACGTTTATGGTCCCAGAAAGCTTCATAACCTCTATCAACAAGTGAAATCCATTTTTGTGTAATAATTGCTTCAAGATTTTCCTGGAGCGAACCATTTGGATATTCATAGATACCGCCACCTGCAACGAGTGCAGAACAATCAGTTCCAACACGGGTACAAGCTCCAAGTACACCCTGGTTGTAATGACTTTCTGCTTCACCAGCGTCACCGTAACGTGCATGAGCTTCAGCCAACATGAATTGTACTTCATCTGCACTGAAGAAATAGAATGCGCGTGTAGGCGATAATATCGCTACGTCTGGCTGTTGCTCAGCTACCACAGTGGTAGGAGCCTCAAACCAACCTTGCCATAGTCCAAAATGACCGGTAGTGCCCGGGAGGAATAATGCATCAAGACGTGGATCAGAATTCTCCTGTAAGTAGGAAATCAAAGTACGGCTGCCACGTAAGTTGGTAGCAACATTTAATTGGCGTACGTTACTTTCATACAGCGGATTACTTTGCTCAGGAAGATCGGTGAATACATCAACTTTGGCATCCGTATCCAGGAAATTACCATTGGCAAGGAGCGTAGTAATAGCTGCTCCTGCACCTGCATTGTTCACTTTCGTCTGACGTAGCCAAAGTTTCAGTTTCAGTGTATTCGCAAACTGGATCCAGGAAGCAACCTGAGCATCAGTTTCAAGATCACCAAAAACGAAATCTGAACGCACCTGTTGTACGCTGCTTAATGTGAAGTCCTTGGAAAGTGCATTGTCAAGACGGGTTAAAAGATCCGCATAGATCTCAGCTCCACCCTGGAAAGTAGGAGAGAAATTACCCGTACCTCCTTTGAGTGCATCAGCATATGGAACCGCATCATACCAGTCAACCAGGATTTGGTATGTATAAGCAGTAAGACTTACTGCCTGCAGATACAGGTTCCAGTTTTCGGATTCAAGTGCTTCTGCTTCAATGTTAGCAAGATCCACCAGGGCACCCGCATACAATTCACCCCATGCGACCTGGTAATCAAGCCTGTTAAGAGCATAACGGTCTTCATCCCTGTATTGGGACGCAACATGGCTTTGAGTCCAGTGTTGAGCCCAGAGACCTCCCACCACGGCATAGTCCGCACCCAGTACGTTGGCTATGGTCATCTCCGCCGCAGGCAATGTAAGCGCCGCCGGAGCAGACTCCGGGTTGTTCGGGTCTTTGTTGATATCGAGAAAATCGTTACAACTGATCATGGTCGTAATCAGCAGAACGGTCATTAACGAAATAAATATGTTTTTCATATATGATCTGTCTTTAG
Organism: Saprospiraceae bacterium; assembly: GCA_031426295.1. Classification (GTDB taxonomy): domain Bacteria; phylum Bacteroidota; class Bacteroidia; order Chitinophagales; family Saprospiraceae; genus Opimibacter. The sequence continues at coordinate 21,528 of JANPKZ010000189.1, read as the reverse complement.
AATTAGAAGCTTAGTTTCAGGATCGCACCGAACGTAGCAGATGTTGGTAATGCACCAAATTCTCCCAACTGGCTTTGTACGTTAGTACCAAATGTCGAACCTTCAGGATCTACAAAATGGTTTTCTTCAGGCGTCCACAATGCCAGGTTACGTCCGAAGGCAGTAATGCTCGCATTGCTGATCTTCGCTTTTCCGGAAAGTGATTCAGGAATTCTGTATGTCAATGACAGGTTCCTCAACTTCATGTATGATCTGTCTACTACGTGATTCTCTTCCGCAGCCAGGATAGATCCCCAATAGGTAAACACGTTGGCTCTTGTTACAGGAGTAAGGTTTTCGCTGTAAGTGCCATCACCATTGTCAGTAACAGAGTTTGGAACGATGAAAGGCTCACGGTCATTGTATTGAGTGTTCCATGCATTTCCTACGAAATAGTTAAGACGTGCAGTGTATGAATACATAACACCTCCACTTCTCCAGTCTCCATTCCCAGCAAGTGTAAATGCGCCTATATTCAGCGCAGTTCCCACACCCATCATAAAGTCAGGGTTAACAGAACCTAAATAGTGCTGCTCAGGATCAGCCACTGGCAATCCATTACCATCAACTACAACACGACCATCAGGAAGGCGTAGTGGACCGGCAGAATAAATGGCACCAAGAGGTTTTCCAACTTCAGCAACCAGGTTAACACTGTATGCATTGTTAAGGATCAAACGTGTTGCTTCTGTTTCACCAAGGTTGTTTACGTTGTTCTCGTTCTTGGTATAGTTCCAGTTAACTTCCCATGACCAGTTACGGCCTTTCAGAGGCATCAGGTTAAGACCTAATTCAATACCTGTGTTTTGTACTTCACCAAGGTTAGTTACCTGGCGTGTAAATCCACTGGAAGGAGCTAAGTCAACATCGATGATCTGATCTTCTGTAACACGGTCATACCATGAAAAGTCAATTCCAAAACGATCCTGGAATAAACGGATGTCAGCACCGAATTCCAACTCTTTCGTTAACTCAGCCTGCAGATTTGGATTTCCAAGACGGTTGCCCGCTTCAAAACCATTCTGACCAGCTATCGGGAAACGAATTGTAGAAAATGCAGAAGTCGTACTGGCAGCCACAAATACAGGATTGATCAGGTAAGGATCTGTATCATTTCCTGCCAGTGCATAACCAGCTCTCAGTTTAATGAATGAGAATGTATTTGGATCAAGACCCAGCTTGTCAGATAGTACCGCAGATAATGATACGGATGGATAGAAGAAGCTGTTGTTATCCGATGGTAATGTAGATGACCAGTCATTACGTGCCGTAACTGTCAGGTACAAGAAATCCTGTAATCCAAAACTGGCACTACCATACAGACCAACTGAACGGTCCTTACGGAGGATACTATTAGATACCGGAGGATTTGAAGAATTCGACAAATTGTAAAATTCTGGGATCGTTAAGTCAGTAATAGAGGTAGCCAAAAATTTGGTCTTACGCTGATTGACGTTAACACCACCAATAAGGTCTAATGAGATGTCAGAAGTTAACCCAGTGTTAAAGCGACCAAAAAAGTTCGCATCTAACTGATCTGTGTTGACCTGTGATTCAGTAATCTTACCAACTACATCATTAGCTGATGAGTTTGGTGAACCTGGTGTGATACGGATTGGATTTCCCCAGTCTAACAGGTTGGCTGAACCAATATCAGTTCCGACCTTTCCTGTAAAGCTTAATTCATCATTGAATTTAAAGGTAGCCCATGCAGTAGGGATAAAACGTTTCTCGTTGAAATCATTACCCTGTGTGTGTAACACGAGATAAGGATTAGATGCATACGGAGTAAAGAAATTATCCTGGTTGTAGAATTTGTTCGTGAAATCGGCATAGTCTACGATCGCATGATCTCTTGGCAACTGGATGATCTCCTGTGCTATAGTAGCACCGGCACCAGCATCATCGCCCTGACCTGTTGCAATAACTTCAGCAGTCTTGTCAATATATTCCATGCTTGCACCAACAACTAATTTTTTGCTCGTCATTTCTGTACGTGCGGAAATGTTGTGGCGGTTGTATGAATCTTTGTTGCCGGGTACGATACCGTCTTCCTGGTTGTTACCGTAGGAAACACGGAATGTCAGGTTTTCAGTACCACCGGTCAAAGCAAAATTGTGTGACATGCCTGTTCCTGTTTCATAAAAATCGCGGAGGTTGTCCTCGACCAATGAGTAAGGTTTCAGCAGTCTTGAGTTGTCAACAGTATTACCCCACAGACGAAGTTGATCATCAAACTTAGGTCCCCAGCTACCATTTTCATTCGTAGCCCAGAGGCCTGACCATCCCTGGCCATACTTGTTCTGTTGGTGTTGAACACGGTTTACCTGGCTACCGGATACAGAGCCTGAATAATCAAGCCGCATCTTCTGGTTTTTACCACCGTTTTTGGTCGTGATCAGGATAACACCTGAACCACCACGTTTTCCATAGATAGCTGTTGCAGATGCACCTTTCAGTACAGTAATGCTTTCAATATCATTTGGATTAATGTCATTTGCCTGGTTACCAAAATCCTGCGAACGATTGAAGTCGTCATTCGGATTGATGGTAGTTGTTGCAGATGTATTTGTGCGGTTATTGATCGGAATACCATCCACGACAATCAACGCTGAGTTGTTGCCTGTGACAGAACCGTAACCACGTAATACGATTTCAGAACTTCCACCGGGTTGTCCGCTGGAGGAGATCGAAAGGCCAGGGACACGACCAGCAAGTGCATCCAGAGGACGTGAATTGCTTGTCTCAGTCAGCTTTTCGCCACCGACTTCGGTGTATCCATAGCCAAGAGATTTCGCTTCACGTTTAATGCCCAGACCAGTTACGACCGCGGTCTCCAGGATGATCCCTTCAGCCAGCGTTACGTTAATAGTATTGGCATTACCCAATGTAGTCACTTGTGTTTCGTATCCGGTATACGATATCTGGACCTGTGTAGCTCCTTCAGGCACCGTTAAGGTGTAATTCCCGTTAAAATCTGTTACAGTTCCAACCGTAGTCCCTACGACAAGAACACTTGCCCCGATTAATGGCTCACCGTCAGAATCGATAACCGTACCGGTTACCACACGCTGAGCTTGTGCAAGGCAGATGCTAGATAGGAAAAACCCTAATAGCAGTACAAAATTCCTCATACAATCTTTGTTTTAGGTTAGAGAATATTTAATTGACTTCTTGGCCGCAAGATAGACTTTACAGCCAATTTAAGTAACGATAGATAGGTACCTCTGCTGCCTTCAATTTTAAGAAGATTTTAAGAAATCCCTTTCCATCATTTTTTCTGTCAACATGGATTTCAGGCAATCAATATTTTGGAAATACCTAATTTTTCCAAATAAATTTATCCAAAACACTGACCAGTACTTATATATACATTTAAATAATATGAATATGACAGCGTAAACCCAGCGTAAATCCATTTGGACATTCAGCCTTTCGTCGTAGAATTTATCGTGCTCGCAGAAAATATTTTATCTAAAAATTTATATTTAATTTCCTGATGGACAATATGATAGACCATGCAATCCGATTACCTGGCCTCAAGGATTTCCACTTAGTCCATATGATATCAATTGTGATTTCGTTCCCAAAATTCATGATTTTGATATAAAGCTATGAATATCAGATAATTATGAATTTCCCAAGCGTTTGTTCGGCGTAGTCGTTCGGCGTAGTCGTTCGGCGTAGGCTGTGCCTACGTCGTTGTGTCGTCAAATTTCAGATTTGACCAAAGGCGCGTGTCGTCAATTACGGTCTTCGCAAAACATATTTTGCCAACACACAAACGTAGGCACAGCCTACGCTCAACATTTGTTTTTTGAAAATTATTCAATTGAACTCAATGTTCGGCGTAGGCTGTGCCTATGTACAATGTTCGGCGTAGGCTGAGCCTACGTCGTTGTGTCGTCAAATTTCAGATTTGACCAAAGGCGCGTGTCGTCACTGACTATGTTGCAAAACAGATTTTGCCAACACACGAATACTTCGACTAAGCTCAGTACGACGCGTAGGCACAGCCTACGCGCAACATTTGTTTTTTGAAAAATCCATGTAAGCTCTGCCTACGTGCTTTGATCGGCATAGGCTTGCCTACGTTCAATTTTCGGTGTAGGCTGTGCCTACCTTCACGTTCGGCGTAGGCTGAGCCTACGTCGTTGTGTCGTCAAATTTCAGATTTGACCAAAGGCGCGTGTCGTCAATGACGGTCTTCGCAAAACAGATTTTGCCAACACACAAACGTAGGCACAGCCTACGCTCAACATTTGTTTTTTGAAAATTATTCAATTGAACTCAATGTTCGGCGTAGTCGTTCGGCGTAGGCTGAGCCTACGTCGTTGTGTCGTCAAATTTCAGATTTGACCAAAGGCACATTTTGTTAACCAGCAAATGAAATATCCAAAATATCGATATCCATCAATGAGCTTTTACAGGCATAGTTTCTGGCGCTGCTATATAGCCAGTCTTCCGGATTATCAACCCATCCGGCTTTAACTGGATTATTGTGGATATAAATTAATTTTTGCCTGATAAATCGGTCTGTATTCAATTCTACGGCATGATTATCGTGGATCCAGAATTGATGAAGACTATTCCGTTCACTCCTCCTGGCGGAAAATTCAAATCTCTTCAGCATCCAGTCTCTTCTGCTTTCATGATCAGAATTTATTTCCTTTATAATCTTCGTTGCTGTAAATCTTTTGAAATCTCTTAGTATATCTGGTAGGTTTCCATGATTGGCACTCAGTATACAATGTATATGGTTGGTCATAATGACATATGCCCACACATTCAATCCTTTTTCCTTTCTGCAATATGAAAAGCTATCCAAAATAATATCCCGATAAATTTTTCTGGAAAAAATGTCAACCCAATCCACTACCTGGAATGTCAGGAAATACATATGATCTGGGTGTTCGATCTGATAGCCGGTTGTCATGTAACTTTCTGGTGTACTCAAATGTATTCTGGTACACCTCAAATATTCGTTTGACAAACTTTTCCTTACGTAAGTAAACGTTTAACAACGAATACTCGCAAAACAGATTTTGCCAACACACGAACATATGTTCGGCGTAGGCCGAGCCTACGTTCAATGTTCGGCGCAGGCTGTGCCTACGTTCAATGTTCGGCGTAGGCTTTGCCTACGTCGTTGTGTCGTCAAATCTCAGATTTGACCAAAGACACGTTTCGTGAGCTACGCTCAACATTTGTTTTTTGAAAATTATATCATTTGAACAAAGCCTAAGCTCACCATTCGATTTTTGAATAATTTGAATTGAACAAATCCTACGCTAAACAATAGTTATTTAAGCTGTTAAACCTATCCAACAAAGCCTACGCTTCAATTTCAACACGTTAGTATGGAATAATTTGCTCAGCCTTATCCTTATCCTTCGCCTTCGCCTCTACTCAGCGATTTCCACAGGCCCCTTCAGCAACTGATACATCCCCGTAATCCCAACCCGCCCAACAACACTATTGCCAAGCTCTGTAAACGATATACAGGAAAAATCATCACTGAAAAAGATGTGCTCCACAGGTATGCGTGGCAGGCTTACAGAACCATCAATATTCCTGGGATTGATATCCCGGCGACTATCAAGCAATTGACTGGTTTCTTTGAAATGTTGCACTTCGGATGCCCATGGCGGAAGATGCAGATCACCCACAACGATCCTGCTGCCCTCCATCCCTTTCATGTAGGTATTGAGATAGGCAAAATGTTTTTCGATCGAGATAAAAGCACTTTGATTGACCGGCGGGATTAACTGGCAACTGATGATATTACAGGGCTTTCCACCAAGCGTGATTCGCGTCGCCAGGTTCGGTACATTTTCATAATATACTGTATCAAGCAATTCCATGGGCACTTTTGAGAAAAACCCCATCCCATACTGATCCATCCGCACCATCGTCTGCACATATGGAAATGAAGGAGACAGCCTGTTGGTCAGCTCTATATTCCAGTCTGGTGTCAGCTCCTGAAAACTGACAAAATCTGTCTCAATACTGAGCAGGTAATTGATCACCGAATCATAATCATTTTCAGCATTACTAAGACTTACATGCGATATGCTGATGGCCGGATTTTCCGTCATTTGCGACAATCGCATTTGTTTGTTGGAGGAGGCTTTCAGGTGCAGACAGAGGGTGCAGCAACACAGCAGGCTGATAATCATCAAACGTTCCTGTTTTAGAAAGAACATGACAAAACCTGCCGCGAACAAACCCATCATCACATACAGAGTATTGGCTGCCACAGTTTTAAAAAAGATAGGCGAGGGAGTGAACATACACACCAATGTCAGGATCACGAACAAACCAGCCAGGCCATAAAACAGGAATCCCCGGACATCAATGCTGACCGTCGGATCGTGTGTATTGGATGGTGTAATTTTCGAAATCAATCTTCTATCTTTTAACTAGTGCACATGTTTCCTTATACTCTCTGACATTGCCCGCAATATCCCACAACTGGATGAAGATGATGTATATTCCCATGTCCGACAATGATCCTTCAGCATTACGGCCATCCCACTGGATAAAAGCAGACGTGCCGAGGTTTTCATTGGACAGGACCTGGTATATTTCCCTGCCTTCCAGATCGTAGACCCATACAGACCCAACATCATTACCCCCTTCTAGTTCAAATTGAATGCCAAGGAAATCTTTAAAACCATCATCATTGGGTGAAAAATTTTTATTCACCAGGCTGAAAGGGCCTTCAATCGTCGCAGAAGGTGTTGATTGGGAGTTCGGTCCTGTGGGAGTAGCATATCCGGCCAGGGAACTGGCGCTATGCCACGTGGAGGATGAAGAAGTAGGCGCATTCGTGGAGATTCGCTCCAGGCTTACACCATTCTCATCACTGATGACCGGGTGATGCCAGTCAGCTGAATAGGTAAATGAATCCACTACGCTGCCACCAGAAATAATAGCTACATGATCATTGTCCTCATCCCACGAGGGCAGAGAGGCTTCATATAATTTTTCAGGATGAGGTACTGTGTATCGTGATAATATGTCCTCACGATCAGGCGTAAATGCGACGATTTCTCCTGGCGCCATGATCTCATGTACTTCGGTGGGATAGAGTAGAGGCTCATCCGTCAGACGTCCAATAGATAGTGTGCTGAGATCAATAAATTTATTACTGATATTGATGAGTTCTATAAAACGACTTCCACCTGAAGCGGGATTAAAAAGAATTTCATTGATCAATAGATCTCCGGGAATAGGTATCGCAGTAATTCCAAATGTGAGTGTATCGGTTAACCCGGATGCATTACCGATACAATCAAAAACCTGGAGTGGTAATAATTTATAAATAATATTTTCTTCAAGATCCTGTTGCAGTTGAATTTGAATTGTAGTTGGATTTAGTAAGATGACATCCGTGATCGGCAATGCCGGCAGAAAATGAAAAAGATTAATATCTGTGGAAAGAACATCATCCAGCTTTTCATCAAAACGTAGTTGAATGATTGAGCCACCAGAAGTGAAAAAAGAAACTAATTCCGGTCCTGAAGTATCATCTTTAACTGTCCATTGTGAATTTACAGAACCAGGTGTTCCGCCTGAAAGATTTTTAGATGCAGCCCAGTTTTCAATGGTGCTGCATACATTTTTTGGATTGATCATCTCCATTGACCATCCGCCATCTGACTTGACAGCATCGTGATACCAGCCTATGTCATACGTGAGAGCATGAATGCTTTCTCCACCATCTGTTTTTACTTCTATTGTAGTGCCACTATTGGTCAGACCGGGCATACTACTTAATACAGCAACGTTGCCGAAAGCAGATAAAGCTGCTTCATTTGCATCATCTGTTATAATGACATAGGAGCCAGGAGCAAATGTATGTGCGGGAAGGTCTCTTGTGCCCGTTCCTACGATCAATGTATAATCGGATAATTCAAATGTTTTGTTGCTATTGTTGTAAAGCTCTAAATATTCTGCATCAGGCAATCCAATAACCGGTGTCGGATCGGCCATGATCTCCGTGATCAGGATTTCATTTGCGGATGCGATTTGAGGTTGTGTAAAAGAAAAATCTTTGGTCGTCGGCAACATTACATTTCCATTTAGATCACTAATGCCTTGCACGGTGAGCATATAAGTTTGCTGATCGATAAATGGTGTTGGGAAATGAAGTGTTACCTGGTGGTTTTGAAGATCCACCTGATCAGGCAACTGGCTTCCTGGTTGCAATACAAAACGATCAGGTGTGACAGATGTAGGGTCAAGTGGTTCGCTAAACGTTAGTAATACATTTTGGTTATCGATGACTTCAATGATGTCCCAGGTTGGTGCTGACAGGTCGGCCACCAGAGGCGTGATAAGGATGTCATCAAAAATAAATTTGTCCCTCCGTGTATCTGTGTATTTGGCATCAAGGCCAAATACGGAAAGTGCGGTTAATGGGAGAAGATCATGTGATGCAGAAATCAATAACTCAGGAAATGGGATACCAATCTGAATGACCTGCCATTCACCCACCGCATTTCGGGTCACACTCAGCCGGATATCCACCGGATCTGTCCCTACGATACCTGCAGGTGATGAGGCAATCAACTCACCACTTCCGGCATTCAGGTATTTCAGGTCAATCCCATCCATGTCACCTGTAGCACCGATTTCGAGATAATATCCTGAAGCAGTGACTCTGTCAGCGGATGTAAGACCCAAGTAGATCTTTACCTGATTGCTGGTTGAAGGAGCAAAATTTAACCTCACATAAATCTCCCATTTCATGCTGTCACCGAATGTGACGGGTGTATGGATCCATGCATTACCCGATCCAACGGGTGCATTCAATTGTAACTGGCCGGACGCATTCACTATAAAATGATCCACATTCCCCTCCCAGCCATCCAGGTTGCCATCTGCAAAATCATCCATAAACTGGGCGGTACAAAGGGTATAAAACAGGAATGAGATAATGATTGTGGTGAAGTAATATTTCATCATTCGAAAATAAACTAAATTGAAAACTACGATTCGTACGTTACACAAAAGGAAAGGGAGCAAAATACGATGAAAACGTACTAATTTTCTTTACAGCAGACTGACTACCTTTACAAGATCTAACAATTGTATCAAAAAATGAAAGTAGCCGTTGTAGGTTCTACAGGTCTTGTGGGACAAATGATGTTAAAAGTACTGGACCAGCGAGGATTTCCTGTTTCAGAACTCCTTCCTGTTGCTTCCGAAAATTCAGTTGGAAAAATGATCTCCTTCAGGGGTGTGGAATATCCTGTGATCTCGATGACAGATGCTGTGGCTGCAAAACCGGACATTGCACTGTTTTCCGCAGGCGCTTCCGTTTCCAAAGAATGGGCGCCGAAATTTGCGGAAGTGGGTTGCACAGTGATTGACAATAGTTCAGCCTGGCGTATGACGGATGGGATCGCGTTAATCGTTCCTGAAGTGAATGGCCATATCCTGACTGAAAATGATAAGATCATAGCCAATCCGAATTGCAGTACCATCCAGATGGTAGTTGCTCTCAATCCGATCCATCAGGCATATGGCATCAACCGGATTATTGTATCCACCTACCAGGCAGTGAGTGGCACAGGTATGAAGGCGGTCAATCAATACCGGGAAGAAGTGGCTGATGCTGAATCTCCGGTACGAGTCTATCCATACCAGATCTTTGCCAACTGTCTACCGCATTGTGACATATTCCTGGACAATGATTACACCAAGGAAGAAATGAAACTGGTATTTGAGACACGAAAGATCATGGGCGTTCCGGATCTGGCAGTGACAGCGACTGCTGTACGTGTACCGGTAGTGGCCGGGCACAGTGAATCCGTCAATATCGAACTTTCATCTGAAGCTACCATTGAGAATATCCGGGCTATCCTTGCTAAGGCCCCCGGTGTGAAGCTCTATGACCAGCCTTCAGAAAATAAATACCCTATGCCCATCCTGGCAGAAGGTCAGGATGATGTATGGGTGGGTCGCATCCGAAAGGATGAGTCTCGGGCGAACTGTTGGAATTTATTTATTGTTGCTGACAACCTGCGTAAGGGAGCAGCAACCAATGCCGTCCAGATAGCAGAGTATCTGGTAGAAAAAGGAATCGTGCTTCCACAGCTGGTGGGTACATTAGCTGTATGAGCAGGATGAATGAATATTCACTGCGGTGAACATATTAGAGACAAAGATCATTTAAGTTACGGGTGGGTGAAACCACCATGAAATAAAACACGATACCGGTACCTAAAAAACAAACGTATGAAGACGAGAATCGTAATGTGGGGCACCAATGAGAAGGACGAAAAAGTCCTGATCGCGATTGCTTTACGTGCTGCTGACAATGTGGTGGATATTTACACCTTTCCTTTTGAGAATACTTCAGAAGAATTTTATAACCTGATGCTCAATGAATGGAGAGAGTCCCATGAGGTACACTTTCCGGAGGGTCACGGACACATCGTCCGGCCTCTTACTGCCTCTGACAGTATCCTGCCTGTGGAACTCAAAGTCGACCGAACTGATATCATCCAGCGCGCGCAGACAGAATGGCATTTTGTGGTCCTCTCCAATAAGCTGTACCAATCGTTTCATACTGAGCTTACCGATATTATTGATAAGATCAAAAACTCTTCCATTTACAAAAACCAATTGTGGGAGGAGATGAAAGAGTCCTGGGAAAAAATCCAGAAAAATATTTTTGATAAAACCCTCATGCGCGAACATGGTCAGCAATTGCGTGAGATGACCAATGACATCTTCACCCAATTGAAGAATATGCGGAAAGACATGGATTCAGAAGTGGATCGTGTGTCACGCGAGATAGCTGATAAGTTTAACCAGAAACTCGATGAGGTAGAAGATAAAATTAAAAGTGGCCTTGGCTTACAACCACTGTTCAATGACCTGAAACGTCTGCAGCAGGAATTTAAGGATGCAGAATTATCGCGCAATGATCGTTCTAAAATCTGGAAGCGGATTGATGTAGCCTTTAAACAGGTGAAGGAGAAGAAATTTGGTGATAAAGGCGCAAAGGATACGTCAGCACTGGATCGGCTAAACCGCAGGTATGAAGGATTATTATCCGCTATTGATAAGATGGAGAAATCCATTAAGCGCGATGACAAGGATAAAAGTTTCCAGGATGATCGAATTGCCAATACGGAAGGTCAACTCGAAGCACAGATTCGCATGGCCAAGCTCAAGATGATCGACGAGCGTATCAATTCCAAAAATGAAAAATTGGCGGAGATGCAAAAAACCAAAATGGAACTGGATGAGCGCATACGTCGGGAGAAAAAATTTATTGAAGACCAGAAGAAACAACAGACAATGAAAGAAGAATTGAAAGAAGCAAAAGAAAATGTGAAACAAAAGATTGCTGAAAATATTCATAACACTGCTGACAACCAGGATGCAGAAGCATTGGAAAAAGCAGCGGAAGCTATTGCAGAAGAGAAAAACAGAAAAGCAAAAGGGAAAAGCAAAGAATCAATTCTTGGCGCCATCGGTGAAACATTAGGTGAATCTCTTCAGGGTGTGGGTGATAGCATCGGAGCTATTGCTTCCGTTGTGGCTGAGAAAATCGGGGATGCCATTACCGAATTGAAAGAAGAGTCCGGTGAGGCATTCAAAGAAGCAAAAGAAGAGGTTAAGGAAACATTCGAAGAAGTCAAACATAAGTTTGCCAAAGATGATATACCAAAGGAGGAAGCTGAAGAATCAACTGATTCAAAGAATGATAAAAATGAAAGCAGTTTCTTTGCCGGATTGTCAGAAAAGCTTGAGCATGTCATTAAAGATATCAGTGAGGAAGTAAAAGAAAAAGCTCACGACCTGAAAGAAGAGCTGGGTCACCTGACTGAAAATGCTAAAGAGAAAACGGATGATTTCAGCAAGGAAGTAAAAGAAGGTTTTGATAAACTCACGTCTGTTTTCGAAAAGGACAAGAAGGAAGACTGGGAGGCTGATGAAAAGAAATCAGAGGAATCGTAAAAAAAAAGGATCGCAAATTTGCGATCCTTTTTTTTGGAAAGAATGATTTTTAGTTTTTCACAAATTTCTTTGCATACACACCATTCGATGTCTGAATGTGTAACACATACATGCCCGGCGTGAAACGTGTCAGATCAAGCAAGTGTTGATTGGTGCCGTTCGTAAGATTCCATTTGCCTGAATGTAATTGATGTCCTGTCAGGTCAAACACAGTGATCGTTGAAACTTCTGACAGATCCGCATCCAGGTTGATTTGAATAAAATCTCCTGCAGGATTTGGACGGATCATCAATGCTGATGCATCCAGGTGATCTTCTGTGCTGATTGTAATTTCAGAGTCAACGATTGTACCACGCTCAGGTGCTTCAGCGCATAGTGTTGTTGTCTGGTCGGTTACAATGCATGCAGTCGTATTAAAGATTACGGCATCCATGATTTCGATATCATCCACATACCATCCTTCCTGGAACGAGTTGTCATCTGTTCCGAAACGATAGCGGATTTTTACCTGCTCACCGATAAAGTCACGAAGGTCTATGTAAACCGGTGTCCATTGAAATGTCGGGGAACTGAGACCTGAAAATGCATACAGGTTCGGTATAGCGAATGTCGTGTATTGAAGACGTCTTGGATATGCGTTGCGGAACATGTGATCTTCAAGAGACTGCCACGTATCACCATCATTGGTTGTGATTTCAAGAAAACCTCCGTCCGCGCCAGTCTCTGTATTGTAGTAATGATAAAAACGATACACGGGATAATCACCACTAATCGTGTACGGGTCGAAATTCAGAAGGTAATGTTCTGATGTTGTAGGAATATCTTCTACAACCCACGCCTGCGTGCCACTGCGGAAACGAACATCCTGGGGTTGCCAGAAATTAGAAATGGTCTTGGTGTCATCATATAAGATGTCCCAACGTGCGATCGGATCACCTTCAATATCATCATAGAACATGCGTGTTGAATTGTTACCTGCACTTGTGTTCAGCAGATAAGAAATAGATACTTCTTCACCTGGCTCGAGGGGATCCAATGTCCAGACAAGACTATTACCTACTATAGGAGTAATGGTAGCAGAGCCATCAACATAGGTTGCGCCATCCGGTATCAGGTCTTCAATACTCACATTTGTAAGAGTACCATCAGTGTAATTCGTTGCTACTAATGTTACTGAGATCTGATCCCCGGCTTTGATCTCCGGCGTCATGGATTTGGTGAGTTTTAATTCTTTCACGCACGAAGGCAAGGATTCAAAACCTTCGATACCATCAGAGCGGCTGTTTTTATCACCACCTACAGCATCCCATCCAAGACCTCTGCGTGCAAATACACCCCAGATCAGGCATTCATTCACACCATTATTATTGATCTGGTCTGCCTGCAAGATGGCATCCCGGGCATTCATAAAACCGGGATTACAGTTTTGCAATTTTAATCCATCCATCACAAGCTGGATCGCGATATTATTTCCACCGGTACCACCATAAAGATCTTCATCGAAACCATAAGCGTCTACAAAAGCCCAATACATGTCCCACAACATGGCTGCCCATACAGAACCAACACCATGCGGTAAGCTTTCAAAAAGAATATCATCATAGGTGTGTGGATTTTCATTCATATCCGTGCTATATGGATACGAGCGTATCCCACCTCCATCGGTTTCTTCTTTGCTTGCATAAGTTCCAATGCCACGACGTTGGCCACCTGTGTCACCAGGCCGTACCGTGGTTACAAGTCCAAAAAAGTCACTCCAGCCTTCTCCCATCCCATACGATTCTTCCGCATCGCCTGTCTGAGCGCCTGGTGACAGGCAACTCGTGTTGCTTGGCCCGCCTGTAAGCCTGTTGGAGATACCATGACCATATTCATGAGCAATCACACCATTGTCAAGCGAACCGTCTCTCCGCTCAGGACCACCTTCAGCTTCAGGAGCCACTAAGGATACTTTTAATCCATCTGCGGCAGCAACACGGATCCGTTCACAATCTGATCGTGCAATTAGAACTGTTGGAATCGTAACAAATTCTGCATTTGTACCCGCAGCCATTCCAATCGTGTTTTCTTCAAAATTGCAAATGATCGCTCCGATCGCACCACCCAATTCTGCATTGTATGCTTTTTCACTAAAGTCACAAAGACCTCTGTCAATGATCACAATTTTTCCATTCACATCTGATTGATCAGCTAATGTGTTACATGCATGAGAACCATTGCTTGAACCATCATCCGCAACGACAACAAATCCTGTTACTGCGGTGGTTGTGATATCAGCGCCAAATTCAGCAACACCTGTCAGGATTTTTCCTGACAATTCCAGTGGCTCTATGACATCAAGGAATTTGCTGCTGTTATCCGAATTCCAAGTAAACATTCGCATTCGTCCGTTAAATCCATCAACCGGGGTTGAAAAATCTGCATTGTTCAGACATGCTGTTCCACCATTAGCTTGCTGACCACACAGATCAACATCACTGTCACCAAATTGAGCATGCGCTTCAACATAATCTTCATTAGCACCCTGGCCGGCATAATTTCTTTCCTGGAAATTTCCTGCCACTTCATTAAAGCCATAGCGGAAGGTGAAGTCATGCATGAGGTTATTCCAGTAGAATAAATTTGTCAATGCAACATTCTGATTAGCGGATGGCTCTGTATCTGGACTAAAAGGAAAATCAAAATTGAGTGAAGCACCGCCGTCCAGGTTCCCATCTGATGCATAATCCCAGTTGCGATCCAGGAACGCGTGAACATTATTTCCACGAGTGTATGTGTATTCATTCCCGGCTGCTCCATCTGTATCATGCCATCCAAACGGAGAAGCGATGAGATCATCAGTACCAGTCACTAATTCAAAAGAACCATGATTGGGGCTTTCAATTCCTAATGGCAATACACGATATGTACCAACCGCATTTACAGGTGGAGGAGGAGCCTGCACGAATGGTGCTGAAACATGATCACATGATTCTGCAGGTTGCAGGTATCCATGATCGAAAGAGCAATGCAGTGTCAGCTGATCATTGGCGATGAGTTTGCCATCCGTCGCGTTGACAAATGACTGGTATAGATTTCCGTTTGCTTTGGATTCGACATGAAGTTTCCATGTCAATGTGAGTTTGCCATCTTCTGTCATCAGGTATCCCAGTTGAGCAGGAATATCCTGGTGTGAAATATCTCCTTTGGAATACACTGGTACGCCAGAGTCGAGAGTACGTGTTACGGTTGGTACTGATCTTGAGGTAATGCCAAGACTGTTAGCCACGATACCAATAGCAGCAGGTGCCTCGATCTTTGCCAGGTTATTATCAGAGGTAACATCGCCCACAATTTTTAATGAATGGCCTGATGCTGACACATTTCCATTGGGCTGAAGAGCGAGATTGAAATGTGAGCCAAATACTTCCAGTCCTTTTACAACCTGGACAAAGTGAAGGTGTTCGACACCGTTGTGGTCCGTTTTGTATTGATCTTTTATTTTCAGTTCTCCAATAGCTTTTGCATCCAGTCCATACCGGTTCAACAGGTAATCATAAGCCTGCTGGGTTGGGGTGACGGATTGAGCGTAGGAGTGGGTGAGGAAAATAAAAGAGAGGATTGTCACTGCCTGTGACAGAAGTAATTTTTTCATAATCTGATTTATAGTAATTGGAGGCAGAAAAATAAACAATCCCCGCTACTCTTTTATACGGGTGGGGCATTCTTGCCTATATTGGTAGGCTATATGACAAAAAAAGGAAGTTGGGTGATCATTGGTAAGCATACCGTGATGGAGGCGATCGACTCAGGACAGTCGATTGATAAGGTATTGATTGACAGGTTATCAGCCTTTACAGATGTAATTGAAAAGTGTAAAAAGCTTGAAATACCTGTGCAAAAAGTGCCTAAGGAAAAGCTTGATAAGTTTGGGACGAATCATCAGGGGGTAGCTGCCTTCAGGGCGCAGGTAGAGTATACTACGCTTGAGGACCTGGTGCCGCATCTTTTTAGTGAGGGCGTTATTCCGTTGTTAATGGTGCTGGACCGCGTTACGGATGTGGGAAATTTTGGAGCTGTTACAAGATCGGTGGAGGTCCTGGGAGCGCAGGCAGTGGTCTTTCCTGTACGCGAATCTGCCCAGATCAATGCCGATGCGGTGAAAAGGTCATCGGGTGCATTGTTGCGTACAACGCTGTGCCGGGTGCGTGATTTGGTGACAGCAGTCAGGTTTTTGAAAGAAAGTGGGATTACGGTGATTGCTACAGATGATAAAGGTAAGACGCCGATCCATGAGGTGGATTTCAACAAGCCAATTGCGATTATTATGGGCTCGGAAGGGCAGGGGGTCGCACCCGAATTGTTGAGGATTGTGGATGATATCGCCTTTATTCCCCAGACGGGGGAGATGGACTCATTGAATGTGTCGGTGGCGGCGGGGATTTTGTTGTATGAAGCTCAACGGCAGAGGATGTATACAGACTCATAATGAGGTTAATATGTATTTATAAAATTTATAATATATATTATCCAAGTATTTTTTGGTATTTGGACTCTAAATATTAGCCTGATTTTGGAGCTAAGTATCTTTATTATAATTAATTAAACATCACTAAAAAACTTTATACGTTAGTATATTCACAATTTACCATTTTACATGATTTTTTTACGATTTTAAAAATGTAAATTTCTATTAATGAACGATTAATGCATTATATAAATATATATACATAAATTTATAAAAACTACTTTTCCCTATTCTTGGCATAACCTCCTTATCCAGCCATCAAGCTATTTTATCTTTCTTTTCCTACCCCCTGAAATCATTTAATCATCCCTTTCGTTTCTGTCCTTACTTTTAATGCCTGGATCAACGTTATCCTCTCAGCGATCACTGTTTCCATTATCAACACTTTACCTTAATGACTACTTCTTTCAAAAAATTCTTTTTTCTCGTCCTGTCAGGCTCACTCCTGATCACTTCTTGTGCCAGCTCCAAATCAGCAACGGATGACCAGAAAACATTACCATCTGCCCTTCTTTGGAAAATAGAACACCCTGACATGAGTCAGCCTTCTTATTTGTTCGGTACCATTCACATGATTCCAAAAGAAGATTTTTTCTATCCAACCGGTCTTGAAGAAGCTTATGATAAATCAAAACAGGTCGTATTCGAAATCGACCTGGATGACATGACCGGCATCGGTTCCCTGATGGGCATGCTCGGAAATATTATGATGAAAGATGGTATGACTCTTAATAAGCTTCTGTCACCAGATGAATACAATGAAGTGTCTGCATATTTTGAAGACATGGGGCTGCCAATGTTTATGCTGAGTAAAGTGAAACCTATGTTTCTCTCCATGCTGGCGGAAGTAAATATGAATCCTGAAGAAATGCAATCAGGTGATATCGTTTCGTATGAAATGGAGATTTATGATCGCGCACAAAAAGATAAAAAAACTGTAGGTGGATTAGAAACCATGGACTACCAGATGTCACTCTTCGATAGTATTCCCTATAAAGACCAGGCAATGATGTTGCTGGATGCTGTACGCGGTACTTCCGCAGAAAGTGATGCATTCGATGAAACAGTCGACCTGTATAAACTCCAGGATATCGAACGTATGGTTGCTATGGTCAGCGAAGCAGACAATAGTGATAACTATGAAGACATCCTCCTGAAAAACCGTAATGAAAACTGGATCCCTGTCATGTCAACATTAATGAAAAAAGGTCCGATCTTTTTTGCTGTAGGTGCCGGACACCTCGCAGGAGATTATGGGGTCATTAAATTGTTACGAAAAGCTGGATATACACTGACTCCTGTCTCAGAAAATAAATCTACAGCAACACGTAAAACTTCAGCCGCTAAGCAGCGCGTTTAGGTTTCCAGGTACTCCAGTGATTCACCGCAGTGATAACAATATTCTGCATTCTCATGATGATCCTTATTGCCACATTTCCGGCAGATTGCATTCTCTTTTTTTCTTGGACTTAACACACGGTTTGAAATTTCTGCAGTAACAATTCCCGTCGGAACGGCAATCACTGCATACCCAAGGATCATTACGATAGATGCCAGTAATTTTCCACTTCCGGTCACCGGGATCGCATCACCATACCCTACAGTAGTGAGTGTTACAATAGCCCAATAAATTCCTTCGGGAATGTTTTCAATCTCCGGATTGTGTCCTGATTCGATGAGGTACATAAGGGCACCCATAAAAACAGATGCGATCACTACAAAACTGAGGAAGATGAAAATTTTGATCCGGCTCGCCTTTAATGCACTTGCTACGATAGCACCTTCACGCACAAAATGGCCCATCTCCATGATCCTGAAGATCCGCATCAACCTTAATACACGGATAATTAAAAGAGACTGACCACCTGGAATCATGAAAAGCAGATAGGTTGGCAGTATGGCAAACAAGTCTACAAGGCCAAAAAAAGAAGTGATATACTTTAGCCTGTTATTAGCAGAATAAATGCGTAAAAAATATTCGAATGTAAAGAGGATCGTAAATCCCCATTCAACAATGCGAAATAAATGGTCATGCCGTGCGTCAATACTGTCCACACTTTCCATCACCACAAAAGAAACACTGGTGAGGATCAGACCAATAACTACTAAATCAAACGTATTTCCTGCAGAGGTATCCGTCTTGAAGACGATCTCATACATCTTCTGACGTAAAGACTTAGGTGCTGTCATAGATACCATTACGGGATGATCATATTTCCCGGTAGGCGAAAGTTATAACTTACCCTTCAGATATGAACCTGTAACGGAATCTTTGTTTTTTGCTACCTGCTCAGGTGTACCCTGCACAACCAAATGCCCGCCTTCATCACCTCCGCCAGGTCCCAGATCTATAACCCAGTCAGCAGTCTTGATTACTTCCAGGTTGTGTTCAATAATGACTACTGTATGCCCTTTTTCCACCAGGTCATTTAATGCTTTCAAAAGGACATTAATATCATGGAAGTGAAGACCTGTGGTCGGTTCATCAAATATGAAAAACAAATGTTTGTCATTACGGTCACGTGTGAGGTAGGAAGCAAGTTTTACGCGTTGTGCTTCCCCACCTGACAGTGTGCTGGATGCCTGTCCCAGTTTGATGTATCCAAGACCCACATCCTGCAGAGGTTTTAATTTTTCAGCAATCTCTTTTTCTTCTTCAAAAAAAGCAATTGCTTCATCTACACTCATCTCAAGTATATCAAAGATGTTTTTGCATTTGTATTTTATTTCCAGGATAGGTTTTTGAAAACGTTTTCCACCACATTCATCGCAGACTAGTTTTATATCTGCAAGGAATTGCATTTCGACCACAATCTCTCCATCTCCCTTGCAGGTTTCGCACCGGCCACCTTCCACGTTGAATGAAAAATGTTTCGGCTTCAGCCCATTTACTTTTGCTAAATGCTGATCCGTCATCAGTTTGCGGATCGAATCATAGGCTTTGATATAGGTGATCGGATTCGATCGCGAACTTCGGCCCAATGCCTGTTGTCCGATAACTTCAATACCCTCAATCCGCTGCAGATCGCCCGTAAGTGTTTTCAGAAGATGTGCATTCGATCCTGATGTGACACCTAATGCATTTGACAACGCAGGTTCAAGCACATGACGTATTAATGTTGTTTTACCCGATCCGCTTACACCAGTAACAACTGTCATGCAATAAAGTGGAATTTCAGCATCCACATTTCGAAGATTGTGCAACCTGGCACCTTTGATAAAAATTTTATTGGAAGATGTTCTTCGTTTTTTTGGTGTAGCTACTTTTTTACTGCCAGTGAGATATTGATGTGTCAGGCTGACTTTACCGGCAGGACCTGATTCGATAAAATCAAGATATTGTCCCTGGTACACGATCTCACCACCATGTATTCCTGCAGCAGGACCCACATCAATAATATAGTCTGCTTCACGAATTATTTCTTCTTCATGTTCCACGACCACAACTGTATTACCAAGATCCCGCAGATCATGCAGCACATCGAGTAATTGCGCAGTGTCTTTTGGATGAAGACCAATACTTGGTTCATCAAGTATGTATAATGAGCTTGTAAGATTACTTCCCAGATTACGTGTCAGATGTATACGTTGCGTCTCACCGCCACTCAATGTAGATGAAATGCGTTCCAGGTGCAGGTAGCCTAAACCAACATTACTCATCGTACGAAGCCTGTTCCGGATTTCTAACAGGATCCGCCGTGCTGTCAATTCTTCATAGTCTGAAAACGTAACTTCTGCGAAAAATTTATTCAAATCCTTGACAGACATGTCAGCAAGTTCAGGAAGAGATCTGCCACTCACTTTTATATAGGTAGCCTCTGGTCGTAATCTCCCACCACCACATTCCGTACACATTGTACGACCGCGATAACGGGCCAGCATGACACGATTTTGGATCTTGTAACTCGCCTGTTCTAATTCTCTGAAAAATAAATGGATGCCATTGATATCTCCACTGCCATCCCAAAGCAATTTCTTTTCTGCTTTATTGAGTTCAACATAAGACCTGTGTATAGGAAATCCCTGCTTGCCGGCTTTTTTTATAAAGTCCTGTTTCCAGAGCGAGGATTTTTCTCCCGACCATGCGGCCACTGCACCTTCGTACACACTGAGCGATGGATCAGGGATGACTTTGTCTTCATCGATGCCGATGATCCTGCCAAAACCTTCACAACGAGGGCATGCGCCTATAGGATTATTATAGTTAAATAATTTAGGTTCCGGTTCTATGAACGTGAGTCCATCCAGTTCAAATCTGTTATTAAAATCTGTTTTCCCCACCCCTTCAATCTCTACCACACAATCGCCTTCTGCTTCATAAAAAGCAGTCTGCACACTATCAGCCACCCGTTTCTGTAAATCAACATCCTGCATGACAGGAAATCGATCCACAACTAAGGACAATGCACCTTTTTCAAGATCAGACGCCTTTTGTTTGATCAACTTTTTTTGTTCGGCAAGAAAATCATCGATTTTTTGCGTCACACCATTCCATTGTATACGATTGTACCCTTTTTGCAACAGGAGCTGACATTCTTTTTCAATGGTCCGTTTTTCATCGCGGATCTTAAGGGGTGCGATGATCATGACCCTGGTATTGTCAGCAAGTCCAAAAACAAAAGTGACAACATCAGTAACCGTGTGTTTCCGGACCCTTTCTCCTGAAATGGGGCTGATGGTCTGGCCAATCCGGGCAAATAGTAACCTCAGGTAGTCATAGATTTCAGTCATGGACCCAACTGTACTTCGTGCGTTTCCCCCGCTGACCCGCTGCTCAATCGCTATAGCGGGACATATGCCTTTAATATGGTCCACATCCGGCTTTTTCATCCGGTTGAGGAATTGCCGGGCATAGGAACTCAGGCTTTCCACGTACCTGCGCTGGCCTTCTGCATAGAGAGTATCCATGATCAGGGAGGACTTGCCGGAGCCGGAAAGACCGGTAACCACTACCAGATGGTTCTTCGGGATAGTGACATTGACGTTCTTGAGGTTGTTGC
>JANPKZ010000188.1:0-4002 GCA_031426295.1 Saprospiraceae bacterium | reverse complement strand
GAAGCATCCAGCCATAGTGTTTCCTGTTCGGGTAGCAATATCATGGGCATGCGATCATGCAGATGTGCAATGATAGGATCGGCTTCTTTGGTAATTATGGTAAAACTGTGAATCACTTTTCCTTCCGGTCCTTTCCAAACTTCATATAACCCAGCCATGGTGAAAATCTCTGTGTTTGTAAGTTTGATTCGATACGGGATTTTCCCTTCGGGGGTCTTCATCCATTCGTAGTATCCATCAAAGGGGACAAGGCATCTTCGTTTCTCAAATGCCTGCCGGAATGCAGGTTTCTCTGCAATAGTCTCAATCCGGGCATTGATCATCTTGGCCCCAATCTTAATGTCTTTGGACCAAAAGGGGATCAGCCCCCATCTGTACAGGTGGATGATCTCCGGCTCCTGTTGCGTGATCACAGGGTGTAGCTGTGTCGGTGCAACATTAAAATTGGGCAACGGATTATACCGTTCCAGGTCTTCTGAATAGAAGTTAGCCCGGAACCGTTCCTCGAGTTCTTTTTCGGTTTTTGTCAGCGATGACCTTCCGCACATTAGCTACCAATCCGAACGTATGCATCGATCTTATGGTAGTCTTTCAATTTTTTCACCAGTCTCCTTGCTTCATTCACATCATCAAATCTTCCAACGGACACTGTGTGATATTCTGATAAATCAAAATTGACGACTTCTACATCACCAAAACCTGCCTTCTTTAATTCCTGCATGCGCTGATTCGCATTCTCGCGCTGTAGGAAATTGCCCGCGATCACGAGATGCTTGCCTCCAGTAGAAGCAGTAACGTGTGTCGTGGGAGGAATTGGTTGTGATGTTTTTGTTGCCGGAGGAGTAGACGGTGTCGTAGTTTTCGGTTTCGGTTTGGATTCCGTTTTCGTAACGACCGGTTTCTTTTCTTCTACTACAGGTTGTTTTTTAACTTCCGGTTTTTTGGGTTCTTCTACAATGACCTCCTCAGGTTTCGACTCTATAGGTTCAGGCTCTGAATCTGTCATTTCATCTGCAGCATCATCATCCAGGAGATCTTCTGTCAGATTATCTGAGAGCAAAGATGTATCAGCATCTGCCGTAGAGTCATCTGCACCCAACGTTTCATCCTGGGTGGTCTGCACGATTTGTCTTGGACGACGAGGGCTGTCTGATCCCCATACATGACTGATCCAGATGTATAGCAGGAGCAGAATGAAAATGGTGACCAGGATAGTGATGATCCGATTCATGACAGTGATAGTTTTCTTTAAAAATCTTAAAACCCGGCCCTAAGATAATACATTAATATAATGTGTAATGTATTATGTCTTTGATATTTACTTATTAACATATAACCTATTCGTGTGCTGAATAAACTACCCTGGTAACGAAAAGGGCCTGCACGCCATTGTTTTGCGTTTTCCGCCATTGAAATAGCATCTTTGCAATTCTTCAACTCAACCATTTATGGATACACTCCAAACTACCATTGAGGCCGCCTGGGAGGACAGGTCTCTGCTCAGTGATCCGTCGGTCAAAAAAGCCATTCATGAATGTCTTGACATGCTCGATACAGGCCAGATCCGTGTTGCTACCCAGGTAGGTCCGGGTGAATGGACAGTGAATGAGTGGGTAAAAAAAGCAATTACATTATTCTTCCCTATACAGCCAATGGAAACCATTGAAGTGGGACCCTTTGAATTTCATGATAAGATCCCATTGAAGAAAGGGTTTGCAGCAAAAGGTGTAAGAGTCGTTCCACATGCATTAGTGCGATATGGTGCCTTTATAGAGTCAGGTACGATCCTTATGCCTTCGTATGTTAACATAGGAGCTTATGTGGCTACCGGAACGATGGTGGATACATGGGCTACAGTTGGATCCTGTGCCCAGATCGGTAAGAATGTCCATCTCAGTGGCGGCGTGGGTATAGGAGGTGTTCTGGAGCCTCCTCAGGCCAGTCCAAACATCATCGAGGATGATTGTTTTATTGGCTCACGTTGTATCGTCGTGGAGGGTGTCATAGTCGAACGTGAAAGTGTGTTGGGAGCCAATGTTGTACTCACACAATCAACTCACATCATTGATATTACGGGTCCGCAACCTGTTACATACAAAGGAAGGGTTCCAGCCAGATCAGTTGTTATCCCGGGAAGTTATGAAAGAGAATACCCTGCCGGACGTTACAATGTGCCCTGTGCTCTGATCATTGGGCAACGACAGGCTTCTACAGATAAAAAAGTATCACTTAACCAGGCTTTACGTGACCACCAGGTGGCTGTGTGACATCACTGTAAAGTGCCTTTTATCTCATAATGCAATTAGCCCACTACATTGACCACAGTTACCTGCGCCCTGACGGCGATGAGGCCATCATAGACAGGTTGATTGAGGAGACGAAAGAATATGGCTTTAAGGCGATTTGCATTCCGCCCATGTATCTGGAATATGCCATGGAAAAAGCTGGCGAACGCTCATTTCTGCTATGCACGGTGGCAGGTTTTCCGATCGGTTACGACCATGTTGAAGCTAAACTGGCTTCCATCCGAAGATCAGCAGCACTTGGCGCAGATGAGGTGGATGTGGTGATCAATCTTTCGGCAGTCAAAACAGGCCATTGGGAAATGACCCGCAACGAGCTAAAGGCATTGCACGACACTGCGGTATCCTGCAATATCATCCTGAAAAGCATTATTGAAGCACAGCTTCTGACCGAGAGTGAGATCATGCACATCTGTGAGATCAGCAATGAGATCGGACTGCATTTCGTTAAGACGTCTACCGGTTTTTTTGGAGACCCCGTAAGAGAAGAAATTATCCGACTTTTGCGCAGGCATCTGGATCCTGCCATCCAAATCAAAGCTTCTGGCGGTATCAACCGGTATCACCAGGCAATGAAAATGATCAGGGCCGGAGCTGACAGGCTCGGGTGCAGTCAGAGCGTTGCCATAGTTAAAGAAACCATCCAGGAATAAATGGGTTATATGTACATCATCAGTTTGTCCGCTTCATGTTGATTGTGATTAAAAAAACGTTTCTGACGCTCATCATCTGTATTACGCTGGGTATCTCGCTACAAGCGCAGATCATCGAGCAGACCCGGGTGACTGACCTGATGGATCGTTGGAAAACGCACAATATGTCCAACAAAGAAGTAAGAGGTTTCAGGCTTCAAATTCTTGCCACAACTGATCGCAGGCATATGGAAACTGTGCAGCGTGAATTTGAGCGCAGATATCCTGATTACCCTGTACATTTTTCCCACAACGAACCTTATTTCTACCTTAAGACCGGTGCCTTTCTTACGAATCAGAAAGCACAGGGTTTTATGAAAAAGATGGCAAAAGAATATCCTGCCTCCCTGATCGTTTCCGATATGATCAAAGGAGAAGAGCTGCTTATCTACGATCAATAGGGTTTTCCAATTTTCATGAGGAGATTTGACTGGATCAGTTTTGCGATAGTGATTAGCCTGATGATCATCGGACTAATGATGATTTATGCAGCAGGGTACCAGCCTGATTCACAAACGCCTTTTTTCAAAACGCAGGCAGGACGCCAGAGTATTTTCGCTATTGCCACATTTATTATCCTTACCGGCACACAGCTTATTGACTGGAAGTTCTGGAGTGGCTTTGCCTATCCATTTTATGCCTTCACAGTCTTTCTTCTCATTCTCGTTCTCGTGGTCGGCTCCACCATTAAAGGCTCTACCAGCTGGTTTCAGTTGGGATGGTTTAATTTCCAGCCCACCGAATTAGCGAAGGTTGGTACGATCATGGCGCTTGCATCTTTCCTGAGCCATCATCGTACGAGGATGTCTGATACGAGAGATCTGATGATTGCTTCAGGAATTATTTTATTACCTACTGCTCTTGTACTGGGTCAGGGTGATGCAGGTTCTGCATTGGTGTTTCTTTCCATCTTCATTGTATTGTTCCGCGAAGGACTTGCAATATGGATACCTGTGTTGTTTTTTATCCTGGCATTACTTTTTATCCTTACGCTCAAATTTGGAATA
>JANPKZ010000187.1:0-24435 GCA_031426295.1 Saprospiraceae bacterium | reverse complement strand
CCAGGATCTCTTTTGAAAGTGTATTGTTAGGAGATGTCCGGTTAAATCCAAGAGCCACCAGGCCTTGTTCATACAAGCTGTGTTGTAACCAGTATTTTTCAGATTGTGTTTTTACATAATTGATGACTTCATCAATTTGTGCAGAATGTTGTATCTCAGGAAAAAAGGATCGTGCGTAGAGGTAATGGATCTGCATATTCCCTATCTGGTGATCTTCCATTTTAATCTTGCCTTGTTGTGCAAGACGTTTAAGATCATCATACCAGTCAATCATCATTCCATCAATATATGGAACCGCACGCTGTACAATATCCATTCCTTCACCACCCTGGATTGAAACATTCATCTTACGAAGATGTCCAAACCCTTCAACGATATATTGCGTGATATACCAATTATCTGTTCCACCAGGGAACCATGAAAATGCACCATTGGCTAGTTGCATTTGCCACAAAGTAACAAGTGCCTGCTGTGATTCACTTCGCATGGTATTGGTTTCAAACAATATAGCGATATCCTTCTTCTGTGTTGATTCTGCCATGGCATCACGAACCCAAGGCGTTTCTTCCAGCATGGCGGATTTCAATTCCTGGTTTTTCTGAAGATTGCTTAGCAGTGCATCATCATTTGTTTTTCTCCAGGTTTCAAATGTCCGCTGTATTGCAGGATATTTATTGGCAATATGCGATGCTAATGTATTTGCATACAACCTGCTAAATACTTGTTCTGCACATTCATGCGGATACTCCATCAGATATGGTAATGCCTGAACAGCATACCATGCAGGTGATGTAGTCATTTCGACAGTATACTGATGAGGATCACGCGTGGTGGATGATTTATCCATCATCGATTTGAAAACAAACGTTTTTGTTTCTTTTGCTTTCATTGGCAATGGTAGCGTCTCCGTGATCAGGATCCGGTTAGTTACTACCGGGATCATAGACTCTTCTCCATCAGTTACATTTCCTGCAGATGCAGATACCTGGTATTTGACAGGCGTAATCCAGTTCTTAGGTACATTCAACATCCAGGATAGCGGTGTGCTGCCTCCTGCAGTGACTGAAAATGGTTTGGATGAATTTGTGATACCCCATTTCGCTGACACATCCTGATTTGAGATCGCGTCCACGATCTTGAGTTGTGTATTTCCGGATTGAAGTTGATTCGTAAGATTGCTGAGCTTAATCTGGAAAGCCAGTGTATCTCCTTCCCGGAAAAATCTTGGTGGATTTGGGAATACCATTAGATCTTTTTGTGTAACCACTTCGGATTGTGTAAGACCGAAGGCAAGATCTTTTGTGTGACCCAATGCCTGAAATTTCCAGCGTGTGAGGCCTTCCTTCATTTTAAAGGAAAAAGTCAGATTTCCTTTATCATCAGTTTTTATTTGAGGAAAAAAGAATACAGTTTCATCTAATGCACTCCGTAAAGGAG
The DNA here is from genome assembly GCA_031426295.1 of Saprospiraceae bacterium. Classification (GTDB taxonomy): domain Bacteria; phylum Bacteroidota; class Bacteroidia; order Chitinophagales; family Saprospiraceae; genus Opimibacter. The sequence continues at coordinate 22,998 of JANPKZ010000187.1, read as the reverse complement.
GTGGTGTCTGTGGTAAGGCAGGTGCGTTTGATTCTTTATCAGCACCTCCACCAGATGCTGCATCACCAATTTTATTGGCAGACATTTCTTCAACTGCCGGTGCGCTTGTGGGCATGGCCTGTAATACCATACCATCGGCGGCTTGATCCCGATCTCCCTTATATCGACGGGTTCCATACACACCATATCCGCCTTCAGGATAATATCCATACACATTAATATCCCTGTATTGTCTTGCCGGTACTTCCTGGTATCCCTGCTGCCAGTGATGCGTCAGGCCCCAATATTGGGCAGCAACAGTCTGACTTCCCTGAATAAGAGTTCTTACGGTTACTGATGGATATAAATTCATCTGCCATTGATGTGGCACAAATGCATCCAGAGATGCATCATACATGCTTAACAACATCTCGGCTGTCACCGCTTCCTGTTTGACGCCACTCACCGTCATCGTCCATGTCTCTTCCACACCAGGCTCCATCTTATCTCTCCATGTTTTCAGTTTTACCTGAAGGTCTTTATTCGTCCATGGAACGCGAATCAGATTATTTGTTTGGAATTTTCGGTTATTAAAGGCTGTCAGATGATGAACATATATGCCGCCACGGTCGTCCTCGGTTATTTGAATAGACTTGTCGTTGTATGTAGGTAATGTAAACCATGAACGTTTGCCATCCTCTTTTCTTCTTTCGACAATTCGAATTGTTTTAGGAGGGTTTGATATTCCAGAGAGTAAATCTACTTCGGGCGTTTGTCCAGGCGCATATGCAAGATCATCAACTGATACATGGATCACTTCAGGACCTGGCAAAGGTTTACTTTCATCATACAGCATGATGAATTGAGTGATATCCAATTCTTTACCTGCACTATCCTTCCATTTCCAGATTAACTTATAGTAGCCGGGTTGTGTAAGTGTGCCTGAGAGATTGATCGTATCCTTACCATCTACTGTATATGTTTTAGAGCCTAGCGATAATCCTGTTTTCCATTCTGACATTGCTTCTTTACCCGGAATAAAATAGTTAGGATAACGGGAAGTATACTCAGCCTCTGTAATGGTGAGGATGTCAGGAATGGACCATAAGCGATCACGTTTATGGCGTTCAGGTCCAATGATCTTTATGACCTCGACAGAGCCGGTAACTTTTACTTCAGCATTATCGCTGTTAAGAGCACTCACCGGAATTTTGTCAATGGATTCAGTTGATACTTTTTCTCCTATACCTATATTGACATCAAATCCCTGTTTATTGAGTACGATTGTTTTTGATAACTCATGGCTTTCACCAGTGATGTCGGTAACATAGGAATTGATTTCAAACCGATACATCAGGTTATCATCTGCCCCGGCTTTTGGTTTGGCTAAAAATGAAATGTCATAGCTTCCATCAGCTTTCGTAGTAGTCGTACCAACTACAAGCACCTGCCTGTCTTCACTTTGTGGCCAGAAGCCTTTCCAATACGAATACCACCAGGGACGGAAAGCAACACGCTCCACCTGGTACCTGACATTTGCATTCGCTACGGCACTTCCCGCATAATCTTTTGCAAAACCTTTGATGGTCACATTTTCATTGAGACGTACTGTTTCTTTGAGTGTGTCATAAGTGATCTCAAATTTGGGCCTCTTGTATTCTTCAACCTGGAAATAATGCCTGCTGGCACCATGACTGGAAGAAATTGACATCTGACCTGTAAGTCCTCCTTGCGGAAGATCAAATTGTCCGGCGAATGTGCCAAACTCATTTGATGTAAATGATTTTTTGGATTGCTCCTGACCATTGACATCGTAGAGGATCACCTCCACTTTTTTACCAGTTACTATTTTTGGAACCTGGTACCTGTCGAATTCTAATGCATACCCTTTGAAAAATATCTTTTGTCCGGGTCTATAAATGGAACGATCACTAAAAAATAATGTAGTTGGATTAGCATCCGAATTGCTACCGTACCTGTATGTATTATACCCTTCATCTTCATACAATTCATCATCACCCTTTGTCAGGCGTATGTTGACGCTTTGATTTTGTATCCTGGGTACATTCACCCAACCTGCTGCGTCACTTATTTCTTCACCCACTTTAACTTCTTCAGGACGCTGGCGACCGGAAACATATTGCTGTGAAAAGAATTCAGCTTTAACACCTTGCATTGGTTGGCCGGTATTGCGATTGATCACGGCTGCAACAGAACTTTTACTTCTGTCATCCATATACCAATAACCCAGTTCAGACACTGTAAACATGACAGCACCTGTTGTTGAGCTTTTGACATCAAATTCCGGTTTATCCGAGATCAATAAAGTATAATGACCTAGGGGAAGTGCCTGTACAGATATCTCCGTGACGTGAGGCTGATGGTCAGCGCCATCACTAATATTTTGTTGCCATGTTTTTAATGCAGAAAGTTGGTTGAGACGTTGAAGGATATTTTCTCCATCCCAATTGTTTCCTCTCCATCGCCTGGGAGATTCCGGCAGCTTCACCAGCTTAAGATGTACGGAGGACAAATTTCTGTATTCAATCTGCGTAAGTAATTCTTCTGACGGAAGATTGACAGATTCAATGGCAGCATTAATGGAAGGTGTTTCAATCTGTGCAATCAGGTTTTTGCAGAGTTGGCTTCCATAGGCGTCCGGATATTTCCGAATAGCCTCACGGCAAATTTCTATAGCTTTATTATAATCATACCGGTGGGCTGAAGTTTTATTTTCCTGCCATGATGCAGCCTGCTGGGTTAACAGTTCTGCGCGATGGTAGTCAATAAGTGAAGATTCAGGATTATTCGCGTGTTGTTGTGCAAGTGCATTGAGTGCATTCTGGTATACCGAATCTTTCTGATCAATAATGATATGATCATACATAAAGCGAAGCCTGCGAAGATCAGCATCGATCAATGCACTTTCATGTTGAGCATCAGATAATCTGAAGCGAAGGAGATGTTGATACCACTGGAGCGATGTCCAGGTATTAGACAACGTATCTTCTGACGCAAATTTGTAATCGGCAAACTGCCTCGCGGGTGCGAAAGCCATAGGATCCGTCAAAACAAATTGATAGGCGGGCGCTGTTAGAAATGAGGCTGTACCTCCATAGAAATCCAATGCGCGGTTCATCAGGATATCATACAATGTTGGCCTGAGATGATCCGTATTTTGTGCTTCTGTCAGCAACGTTCGAAAATCTTCAACCTTTGCAGATTTCAGTCCTTCCCATTCAACAGACTTGGAATAATGTTGCTGAATGCGGTCAACAAAATGACGAATACCCCAAGTGCGGATATCCGCACCCGGTGTTCCGGTAAATTCTGTCCTGCTTCGTAGCACCCATAGATGCCCTTGTAGATAATTACTGTACCATTGGGCCGCAAGCGAGCGCATCACAGAGCGGGCTGGTTCCGGGTATGCAGAGATTTCAGCTTCGAGGCGTTCTAACACCTTTATGCTTGCGTCCTCTTCCAGCTGGTTTTGAAATTTATATTCATACATCAATGCTTTCACCAGATTGCCGGAATCGTTACCCTGCAATGCAATTTGTTTGATTGACTGGGCTTCTGTCAGAGCAGAAGCAATGAGGCCCTTTTGTTCGAGGGAATCAATTGTTTTCCATTTTCTTTCCATCAGGGCAGGATCGGTTGATGTGGATGATGTAGTTGTTGTTGCTGGTTGAGGTTTTACCTTACATGATACCAGGAAAACGGTCACCACTGCGAATAGCAGATAAAAGAAGTATTTCATATAGTAATATTTTGGCAACATCCGGAAGATCCGAAATGGAGCGAAGTGTGTTTAAATGGAATTTCTGGTACAAGGATGCATCATGTGCTACAATTACAGAAGGATTGCCACCTATTAACGAAAAATTAACCGCAGGGTTGATAAATTAAAATCTTGAAGGACTAACAATTTCAGGCAATATTCCACTTTTCTCAATATACGCCATTAATTTATCTGCCCAGTATGGCGCCAGGCTGGTTCCTTTCGTTCCCATACCATTAAACAGATAGCTGTCCGCCTTTTCAGGATAAGGACCAATAATGGGTCTGCGATCAATCACTGTTGGTCGAACCCCTGCCAGATGATCCACGATCACCATGGATCCGGAGTATGCTTTTTTGATCGCCTGTAAGATCATCTCTTTACCTTCCGATGTTGGTCCTGAGACTTCAGACCATGGCTCATAATAACTTCCTACCCATAACAAATCATCATATCCCAGCGGAACGAAAAAAACATCTTCCTTGATGATGCCTGGCAGGTTCCACTCAGGTAGCCGCACGATTAATGCCTCACCTTTATTAGGGATCAGGCCCGATGACACAGATGCTCCCACTGCACCGGTTGCATAGATAACCCGATCATAATCCACATCCGGTGACGTAATCAATTCGTCTGTAAAAGTGAGCAACCCCTGGTTGGTAAAAAATTTATGCACATCCCTGATCCAATGCTGGACATCGAGTTTATATCCACCCGTGACGACACCATACGATTTGCCTGTCCTGTCTAATGCTTCATACCGCTTATTGGAAATATAGCGGTGATATTCAGGATCCTTCAGCCGTTTTTCCCACGCAAGACGCGCTTCTTCATTTGAGATAAACCGAATAATATCTACAGGCAAAAAATATTTTTTTCCCAGTAATGATTCAGTGTAGCCATAAAAATCAATTGCTGCATCTGTGTATTCATCTATCATCCATGACTTGACATATTTGCGTCCCGTTACAGGATTTATTAAGCCAGATGAAACCATTGATGCCTCGTCTGGATGACTGGCACCTGTCAAATGAAATGGAATGTGATGCCGGTAAAATGTCATTGCCAATACACAACCTGAGAGGCCATGTCCAATGATCAAAGTCGAATGTGACATGCGATTATTGGAATTGTGTTTTCAATTTGGCTGGCAGACCATCAATCACCAATACATACGAATGATCTATTAATTCTTTCAGGAATTTTTCCTTCAATCCCCGTTCAAAAAATACTGTGTTCCAGTGTTTTTTATTCATGTGGTATCCGGGGAAAACTTCATCCGGATATTCTTCCCGCAATTGCTCAGCACGTTCAGGATCGCACTTCAGGTTGACGCTGCATTCCTCTTCATCAAGCCCGGTCAATGCAAACATTTTACCACCCACTTTGTACACAAGGTTATCCGGACCAAAAGGCTGTGTTTCTTCCACACCTTTCAACTGCAAAACATATTTTCTAAAAGACTCAATATTCATATTACATCAGGCCAAATACTTTTGCATATCGCAGCATCTCAGATTGATTGGAGATTTTGACTTTTCCAGTCAACACGGCCATCATGGGATTCAGGTCACCCTGGATGAGTTTCATAAAGTTTTCATTCGTGGCGCGTACGGCACAACTGGCATCTCCTACCAGGCCATCTGCTACTGTCACTTCATTATTGGCGACCGTGACCGTATATTGGCCACCTTCATCACCTTCAAGATCAAAATGAAATGTTGTCTCAAGGCCATCAATTGCATCTTTGTTGACCTTAGCAGGCAACTTATAGATAAAATCACGTGAAGTCATAATCTCATATTTAGTTTTCAAAAATAGAACAACAAAAACGTAAACAAAGATGCCTTATTACTTTTACTCCTGATGACAGACCGCACCACCCGAATCATTTTTATGGGAACACCTGAATTTGCTGTTCCCTCCCTAAAGATCCTGCTGGAGGCAGGATATCCCATTGCTGGAGTCATTACTGCACCCGATAAACCCGGGGGCAGAGGTATGAAAGAAACGATGGTATCTCCTGTGAAAAAGTTTGCCCTGGAACATGACCTACATGTCCTTCAGCCAGTCAATCTTAAAGCACACGCGTTTTTAGAAGAACTCCGTGAGTTGGATGCTGATCTTCAGGTTGTAGTTGCCTTTCGAATGCTCCCAAAAATCGTCTGGGACATGCCACGTTTAGGTACCATTAATCTTCATGGTTCACTCCTTCCTGCATACCGGGGTGCGGCACCAATTCAATGGGCGATAATCCGAGGAGAATCGGTGACGGGATTAACCACATTTAAACTTCAACATGAAATAGATGCGGGACAGATCATTTATCAATTAGAAATACCTATCCTGCCGGATGATACTGCCGGTACACTTCATGACAGGATGTCAATTGCTGGCGCGGGGTTAGTGCTTGGAACTGCAGATCTGATCTCCAGTGGTCTAGCTGTTTTCCATCAGCAGGATGAATGGAAAGTAAGTCACGCACCAAAAATTCATCATGAGGATGGTCGGATCAATTGGAATGAATCTGTTTCAGATATATATAATCTGATCAGGGGAATGTCACCCTGGCCGGGAGCATGGACAATGCTGGATGGAAAAGAATTGAAGATTCTAAAGGCGGCTAAATTTTCAGAAAATGTTATGCTATCTCCGGGATCTCTCAGGGTTGAAGGTAAAAAGATGATTGCCCAGGCACGAGATGGTGAGATTGAATTACTGGAGATTCAGATGACTGGAAAGAGAAGAATGCTGGCAGGGGAATTCCTGAATGGCTATAAAATTACAGATTTGTCATTGACATAAACTCGAAAGCCTTGCGAACGATTCTTTTTACCAGCTCAACATCTGGAAGAATCTCTGGCTCAGTCGGTTGCAATTCTTCAACGTAGATGTTGTCGGGCACTTTATTGCCTTTGTAATCGATGCTGTTGATATAGGTAAAACAAGCCAGGGAAAGGCAAAAGAGAGCGATTATGCCTGAAAGTCGGATGGTATTTTTGCGGATCCTGATCATGTTGCTGTGTCAACGTTTCCTGTTAATGAAATGTTACAGGGGGTTGACTATTTTTCTTTCAAAACAAATATAAATCAATAATTCCCAATACATAGCACTTTAAACATTCTTTAACCTCTTATAACACAGGTCGTAAGTGCGGCCCGAAGGCCTTTTAAAACATCAAAGACCTGATTTTTTCAGAATGGTTGCCCGGGAAGCAAAAATTCTTTTCGTAGTGGCATGTTCAGCATTGGCAGACAAGACATCGACCGGTCCTGACTCGATAATACTTCCTTCTTCAAAAACAAGAAGTTGCTGTGCGAGGGAAGTAATAACATCAGGATCGTGCGAGATCAGTATGATGGCCAGATCCCTTTCATTCATGAGTTTTCTGAGGAGGTTGATAATACCATTTCTCGTTGGACGATCCAATGCTGATGTAGATTCATCACAAATAAGAACAGATGGATTCACCATCAATGCTCTTGCAATATTTACGCGGAGACATTCGCCTCCGGAAAGTGTCGATGAAAGCCGATCCAGGATTTCGGCTGAAAGACCCACCTCAATAAGCCTTGCTTCAATGTACTGCATTGTTGCATTTCCCAACCGGTTTTGATTGGTAGTTACTTCTTCCAATTGTTTGCGAATTGTCAAACCTGGATGTAGTGATCCCCTTCCATCTTGCATGACCAGCTGAACTTTCTCCCTGAGTTTTCGAATGTCTGAAGGAAGACGGAAATCTATTTTTTCATTATCAAGAAACACCGAACCCTCAGAAGGTATTAGCAATCCAACAAGCATATTGGCCAGTGTCGATTTGCCACTCCCTGACTCACCGATGATTCCAGTGCATGATCCTGCACGAAGAATAAAACTGAGGCCATGAATTTCTGCTCCTGATCTTTCTATAATTCCACCAAACCGATGTTTAAAACCAAGACTTTCAACTTTCAAGACAGTTGCAAGACCAGCTGGCTCCAATACCTGAGGTATAAATTTGCCCAATTCATGAGGTTCATTACCAGACAGTGATATTTCTCTGTCACATAAATATTTGACCACAGTTTCATCATGCGTGATACACAGGATTGAGATGCCATATGTATCCCTGATATACCTGAGAAGATCGAGGATTTCAACCTGTGTGATCTTATCAATGGCAGAAGTAGGTTCGTCGGCAATTAATAATGCTGGCTGCAGACAACTGACTAATGCAAGCTGGCATCGTTGCAATTGTCCACCGGATAACTGATGCGGAAATGAACGCCATATGCGTTGGGTATCAACGAGTCCAAGCTCTGTTAATCGACCCTGCAACGTTGATTCAACGTTCATTACTTCATTTAATGCTCGCTCCTGAAGGATCATCATCATCTGTTTGCCCATGCGCATGACAGGGTCAAAAGCTCCATACATATCCTGTTGCATGAATCCGATTTCACGTCCCGGCAAATTGGACCATACATGGCTGTCGGCGGGATACGTAATTCTCTCACCTTCTTTTTTGAAATATGAAATCCTTCCTGTTGCTTCTATGTCACTCGGTAATAATCCCATGATCGCGTGTGCAATGCTGGATTTACCAATACCTGATTTTCCGGTAAGTGCAACGATTTCCCCGCGGTGAATTTGAAAAGAAACATTAGTAGTAATTCTTCCCCTGGATGTTGTAAGAGTCAGATGATCTACCTGTAGGAGAATGGGAAGCATATTGTAAAAATAGATTTGCCGGCTCGTACCGGCAAATCTGCATCATGGCATTATAAAGTAGTCATCAAGGTAAAGCACTCATTTTTCCGGATGCTATCCCCTATGCCATCAGGGGAACACAATGTTTTATTGAATCGTCTCGAGAATTCCGTCTTTCACCATAATCACGGCTGCATCGTTGAATCCTTTCGAAATGACTATGTTTTTTGCTTTTGTTGCTGCTTCAAGAGATGTAAATCCTCCCAGCATCATAATTGTCCACTCCCCTTTCCTGTAAGATTCCAATGTCCCGAGGTTATCGATTCCGGCTGTATTAAAATCTCCCGGATGGAGGTATGAAGCAATCCTGACTTTATAGTCACCCTGAGTGGATGTTGCAGACTCCGTCATATGATCAGTCTTCGGTGACTCATTGACTCTTGTTTCTGTTGGTTTCTTCACGACCGGGTTCACAATTGAATTACCCTGGCGTACAACGATGAAAGCATCTTTTCTTCCTTTGGATTTTACTTCCATGAGAATTTGTTTAGCCTCATTCTGGCTTTCGTAAGGACCTATGCGGACTTTATACATGCCATTTTCATTCTGCACATATACAGGTCCTAATCCCTCCCAGTCATTCCGGGCAGAAGACTCTGAAATGAATTTTGATGAAGCTGCTACCTGCACTGAAAAGTCAATTGAGGCAGGTGCGTCACTTTGCTTTTTGTATGTCGCCGGATCTTCTTTGACATACACCTTCATCATTTCTGATTTTTGATCGGCAGGCATGGATGCAGGCGCTGCTGCATGCGAAATAGATTCCATCACCGTATGACTTGCCTCTGGCAGGAAAACTTCATAGTCACCTGATCTCTTTTCTGCCTGAGTCAAGCGGATGCTAAAAGGATTATAACCTTCCGCCCGGATCGTGTAGTAATCTGATGTATTGGGGGGCAGATTCAGGGCGAGATCCCCTTCAGGATTGGTATATCCTAATTCGGCTCCTTTTTGATCTACCACAACGGCATTACGAATTGGAGCTTTTGTATTGTAATCAAAGACACTGAAACGTGCCTGGTGGGAATAGGCACTTGCTGGATTTTTGCCTGTTTTCTGGGCAGAAACAAAACCGGTAAGACCGGCCAAAACGAGCACAAGGGCGGTTAATTGTAGTTTTTTCATCTTGAGACCTGATATTACTGTAAAATGATATGTAAAGATATATATTTATCAATAGTATATACATTATTCTTTTAAATAATATATAAATGGCCTTGTCGGGATTTTGGAGGTCAAATTTGATCCATCCGATAGTTCCTTATTCAATTTCCATCACTGATTATGAAGCACTTCCGACACACAGCCAGAAATCTCATTTATAGTACCGGAGAGTTTCTATTTTTATCACTTCTTACCTATTCATGATTTTCTTCGAAACAACCTTTATGCGGATATTCTACACTTTATGTTTTTGTTTCCTGGTGTCAGGAATGTATGCCCAGCGACTTGATCACCGTTTGGGATACCTGATTGTTCAGGCTAAGTCAAAGTCGGATCTTCAGAACGTCCTGGCAAAACAATCCATAAGAAGCAATTCTCAGATTGGCATCGACCGCCAACTTTCAAGGCACATGGGTTTATACGTCATTGAATTTGATCATGCGAAAGTGAATCAGCGTCAATTGCTAAATGATCTGCGCAGTGACCGCAAGATCACAATTGCTCAAAATGACCATTTGACATTTCCTCGCGTAGTCCCTAATGATCCGCTATACATGTTTCAATGGCAATGGACTAACACTGGCCAGACTGGAGGCACTGATGATGTGGATGTTGACATGGAAGGGGCCTGGGACATTACAACAGGTGGCGTTACAACAGCCGGCGACACGATTGTTGTAGCAGTCATTGATGATGGTCTTGACTATTTACATGAAGACATTATTGCCAATACCTGGATAAATCATGGTGAAATTGCTGATAATGGTTTTGATGATGACGACAATGGTTACGTAGATGACGTTTACGGTTGGAACAGTTACGATGACAATCCTTTTGTTTATAATGATGAGCACGGTCTTGCTGTAGCAGGTGTGATTGGCGCTGTCGGTAATAATGGTATAGGCATCACTGGTGTCAATTGGAATGTGAAATTGATGACAATTGTGGGTGGTCCTCCTGAATCATCAGTCATTGCCGCTTATGCATATGCTCTCGAACAACGTATTGCCTATAATGAATCTAACGGTGAAAAAGGAGCCTTTGTAGTTGCCACTAACAGTTCTTTCGGAACGGACTTTGGACAACCTTCAGAAGCGCCACTGTGGTGTTCGTTTTATGATTCCCTTGGAGTACATGGCATATTAAGTGCTGCTGCTACAAGTAATATCAATTATAATATTGATGAACAAGGTGATCTTCCAACGGCATGTCCAAGCGAATTCCTGATCAGTGTCACTTCTATCTCCAGTAGTAAAGAAAGATCCCGGGGATGGGGCGTGGAGCATGTAGATTTTGCGGCTCCTGGTGAATCTGTTTATACGACAGATCAAATCAATGGGTATTCGGCGATAAGTGGGAATTCATTTGCGTCACCTATAGCTGCAGGTTTAGTTGCTCTGCTTTATTCAGCTCCGGTTGAGGGGATAGCTGAGATAGCTCACAGCAATCCTGCCGCAGCCGCAAAATTTATCAGAGACATGATTTTTGCAGGTGTTGATCATGATCCTACACTGGCAAATGAAACAAAATATGGAGGTGTGATGAATGCTACCAATAGCATGAACATCATGATGCAATTGTTGTCTGATTGTCCATTACCATTTGGAATAACATCTGATGTGATTTCAGATACGGATGTTCTTATCGACTGGGTTACTCTTGATTCTGCTGATGCCATTAATGCGCGTATCCGTACTGTAGCAGGTAGTGAGTGGGATACGCTGTTTGATATTCAAAAGCCATTATTACTTGAAGACCTGACAGGTTGCACTGAATATGAAATCCAACTCGAATCCGTATGTGCTGATACGACTACAGGTTTTGAAGAAAGTCATTTTTTCAAAACGGATGGATGTTGCGAAATTCCTGCTGTCATTGAAGTTTTCCCAAATGCCAATAGTTTTCATGTGGCATGGTCCAATGTCCTAGCAGCTGAATACTTCCTGGTGCAGTGGCGCCTACAGGGTGAAACAGAATGGATGGAAGAAGTAACATCACTTAATGAAGTAACCATTGAAAATTTGGAGAACTGTTCATATTATGAATTTAGACTTCAAACAAATTGCGATACATCTGAAACCGGATTCAGTGATATTCTTATAGTGCGTACAAGAAATTGTGGCAACTGTATCGACCTCGAATATTGCGAAGCCTCTTCTGATGATGCATCAGAGGAGTTTATTGATTCTCTTCAGATCGGTGACCTGATCAATCATTCCGGCAATAATGGCGGGTATGAGTTTTTTGAAGATTCTACTGCTGAATATATCGCGGGTACAACGTATGGTGTGTTTTTGAGACCAGGGTTTGTCAATCAGAATCCGTTTGACGAACAGTTCAGGATCTGGATAGATGTGAATCAGGACGGCACCTTTGACAATGACGAACTTTTGCTTGACACCATTATTGAAAGTGATGATGATTTTATCCTGGACTCCATCACGATTCCATTTGATGCTGAAGCCGGAAGCACTCGCATGAGAGTTAGCATGGCCTTTGCCGATATTTTCCCTACGGATCAGGAACCTTGTGGCGCTATTGAGTTCGGTGAAGTTGAAGATTACTGCATTACTGTCATACGGGATGATAACTCATGCCTTCCTGTAGATACCGTACTATTTGATGCGATCAATTTTACCAGTGCATTTATGTACTGGTACCAGGCTGAAGATGCCATAGCCTATGTGTATCGATACAGGGAAGTTGGAACACTGGAATATTCAGAATTTGCTACTGTAGATACATTTGCCCCAATCGATGAATTGACAAAGTGTACTGATTATGAAGTGCAGATCCGGACAGTATGTCTTGAGGATACAACAAGCTACAATACGATTTATTTATTAAAGACAGACTGTGATGTAGCTGTAAAAGATGTTTCAGCATTGCTTTCCAAATTTGAAGTTTTTCCAAATCCAACAACAGATATGGCTGATATCCGGATCGATGCCAAATCACCCGGAGAACATTCAATATCCATCTACAATGCACAAGGCAGGATGCTTCACACGCGTAAAGTTTACATCAATCAGAATCAAACAACGCAATTACGTCTCGAAGAAATGGATCAGTATCTTCCCGGATTGTATTTTATTGTGGTAGAAAAAGATGGAGTGAGGGCTACGAAGAAGCTGGTGAAGATGTAGGGAGCAGGGAGCAGGGAGCTAAGAGCAAAGAGCAATGCAGAAAACATTTTAAAATTTGAAAGGCTGTAGAGACGCGATGCATCACGTCTCTATAGCCTTCAAAATTTTATTGAACTACTCACAGAATTGGAGGTTTCATTTATCCAATTTTTAATTTCCAATTACTATTTTCTATAATTCGTACTTTTTCTACTTCGTACTTCGTACTTTAAAAGAAGGGCTGACTACAAGATCCTTTGAACCTGCAGTATAGAGATAAAATCCCTCTCCGGATTTCACGCCATGTTTACCGGCCTGGACCATGTTGACCAGTAATGGACAGGGAACATATTTTGGTTGCCCTAAACCATCGTGCAGGACTCGTAAGATTGCGAGGACAACATCAAGGCCGATAAAGTCTGCAAGCTGCAACGGACCCATTGGATGCGCCATTCCCAGCTTCATCACGGAATCAATTTCTTCAACACCTGCAACTCCTTCCCATAAAGAAATGATAGCCTCATTGATCATCGGAATGAGAATCCGGTTGGCGACAAAGCCGGGATAATCATTGACAATGACAGGTACTTTTCCAAGACTGGCAGAAATTAATTTTACATTCTCTGCTACTTCGTCTGAGGTGCTATAACCCCGAATGACCTCTACCAGCTTCATCACAGGTACGGGGTTCATAAAATGCATGCCAATGACACGATGCGGGTGGTTGGTTACCGAAGCGATCTTTGTAATCGAAATTGAACTTGTATTAGTCGCCAGGATAGCATCTTCCCTGCAATATTGACTGAGATCTTTAAAGATTTTAAGCTTCAGATCTACATTTTCAGTTGCTGCTTCTATCACCAGTGTTGCATCACCGACAGCACTTTGCATATCTGATGATAGCGTCAATAGTTGCAATGTTGTGTTTTTTTCGGCCGAAGTTATTTTTTCCTTCTGCACCATACGATCCAGGTTTTGTGCAATTGTGTTTTTACCACGCTGCAATGCATCCTCCGATATATCGAACATCGTCACTGCATATCCATTCATCGCAAACACATGCGCAATGCCGTTTCCCATGGTGCCCGCACCAATGACAGCAACTTTACCTGTTGTATTCATTACGTAAGATTAGAGAAAAGTTTCTTTCCGGATTACCAGCTTCCACCGCCACCGCCGCCGCCACCACCGCCGCTAAATCCACCGCCACCGCCACCGCCACCACCCGTGGAGCTGCTGCTGGGACTGCTGCTAAAGACAGAACCGATATCATTAATTTCTGAAGGAAAACTTTCAGAGAACGTATTCCACGATCCCATCGCGCCTACACCATACATGTGCGGCCCTGTGTACCAGGAAGGAGGTTGCGAAAGCAATCCATCAAACTGTTTATTCCACTGCTTTAAAAATCCAAATGCTAAAGCAAAAGGCATGGTCTTATCGTAATACAATGGATCTTCTTTCATCAGACGCTCAATAACAGGACGTTCTGCCTTCGATACAAACTGACGGAAGCCTTCCAACTTGCGATACGTTTCATTTCCTGAAAGAGATCGTTTATTGAATCGATTTGCAATGAACAACAGGAAAAAGCCTGCCAGACCCAGAGCAATACCATTCATGTTTTGATTTGCAAAAATGGCATATGCACCCCACCCTATGGAAATGACGGCAAGGCCACCGGTCACACATCCAAAAGCTTTCTGATCTTTTTCATACCAACCCTGGCTATGAATCCAGCCCTGGACATTCGCTTTGATCAACGACATCGTAGTATAAAAGCGATCTTTCAAACTATCCAGCGGAACCGCATTGCCATAAGAAAACAATCCGTCGTAAAACATTTTTTCAAACGGCATCAGGTCTGCACCTGCTTCTTTCAATTTATGAAATGTAATGCTGTCCTTTTTGAAAAACCCTTTCCCCTCGGTAGCCTCCATTCTTAAATATCCCATATTGGCCAGGTGTGGTATCAGGGAAAGCACATCGTTGTTGTCGACACTGTGATCAACAAATCCACCAGCTATCACTGGCGAAACTCCAACGGGTGGAAAATATTCCGTCATAATGGTTTGCCGGCGATTGCGCGCCATAAACTTAGCAACGAAGCCAATAATTAAAAACAAGATGGCTGGTAATACCAAAGCATGCTTCGTCCACAAGGACGTCATAGCATCCATAGGCTGAAAAACATCTTTAGGAATATATGTTGCTAAAGTCACACCTTCTCCTTGCAACAATGGACGTGGTGAAGCTCCGAAGATGTGTTGACCGCTCACCTGGAAAGCCATGGTATCAGTTGAACCTTCTTCGCCCATGTATACAAATGTGCGCTGTTCATCAGGTTTCATCTTATCGGGAAACATGACATCGAAAGAAAAATTCTCAGATGTCACAGGCCAGCTTTGGCCCAGGATGTCCCAATAAAATTCAGCATGATCTTCAAAAAAGTGGATCGGATTCAATACCCGGAAATGGATTTTGTACACCTGCTTTCCATCTACATAGGTGTTGGCATCGCCAATCTTCAGCACCAGGTTATTATTTTCTTTTGATTTCGAAAACTTGTAACCCTCTACCCTGATATCTTTAAAGATATAATCCTGCTGTTTGCCATCGATGACATTTCGGTATGGTATGTATTGAAAAAGACCATGACGAGGTTGGGAAAACTCAACCTCGATTATTTCGTCAAAATCCGCATACCCTTCTTCGGTAATGGTCACATTAACCGAAAAACGTGTTATAGTGAAGTATTCCGCCTTAAGCGATGAAATGCTAAACAGGAAGGAGAATACAATCAGAAGCCAGTGCTTCCCCATTAGAATTCAACTTTTACGTTCTGCTTTTCAGCATCATCTACTTCAAAGTAGCCCATGCGCCTGAAACCCATCGGGCCGGCTAATAAATTACTTGGAAATACCTCAACAGCATTGTTGAGATCGCGGGCTGATGCATTATAATACCTGCGCGCACGTTGAATCCCTTCTTCCAATCCTGTCAGGGTCGTCTGAAGATTTAGGAATTCCTGGTTGGCTTTCAGATCAGGATAGTTTTCTGAGAGGGCAAAAACGGATTTTAATGCACCACTCAGTTCGTTTTCAGTCGCACTGTCTTTTCCACCACCGGCCATTGCCTTGCTGCGCAACTCAATGACGCGCTCAAGCACACCACTTTCATATTTCGTGTATCCTTTGATGGTATTGATCAGGTTAGGGATCAGGTCATATCGCTGTTTGAGATAGACATTGATGGATTCGAAAGCTTCTTCCGTTCCATTACGTAAACGAACTAATTTATTGTAGGTGCTGACAGCAAGCAAGCCGATCAGGACAGCAATAATGAGAATAATGATAAGAGCGGTCATAGTTAGATATAGGTTTGTGTCAAATGTACTAAGGACTTTCTGGACATTAGAAACCACTTTATACATTTGTTTAGTTCAATTAGCGGTAATGACGAAAACAATTCTTGTGGGTGACATCGGTTCGACGAAGTCAAGTTGGTACCTGTCAGGTCCTGAAAACCGCTACATCAGCCTAACTGGTTACAATCCGCTGGTTCAGTCAATGTCTCGTGGTGAAGAAATGATTGAAGGATTATTTAAAGAAATCAATCCGGTCAGGCCTGATGTCATCTGGTATTATGGTGCCGGAGTGATTGAACTCCAGGCTGCCGATCTGGTAAGAAATCTGATTTCCGCGTCCTTTCCATCCACTACCATTCATATCAGCACCGATCTTGAAGGAGCTGCGCGGGCTGCATGCGGCAAAGAACCCGGAACGGTTGCCATCCTTGGCACAGGGAGCCATGCGGCTGTTTTTGATGGCTATCATATTCTGCGTCAGGCTAATGCATTGGGATATATACTCGGGGATGAAGGTGGTGGCAGTGATATAGGGAGATCTCTTGTACAGGCATATTTTTACAATGAGATGCCCGAACTAGTGCGTATTGAGATGAAAAAGCTTATTCCGGCAGGCCGGGCAGAATTTTTAAAAGAATTATACACTTCGCCATCCCCTAACCAGTTTCTGGCGGATTTCGCCCGTGTAGCTGTGGGTCTTCACGATCATGTATGGATTAAAAACCTTGTTTTAGAACGCTTCCAATTATTTGTGAAAAGGCACGTGGTGCCTCTGGCTCCCGTGGGACCGGTGCATATACTTGGTTCGATCGGGTGTATATTTGCCGGCTTAATTGAAAAGGAACTAACCCATCACGGCATCAGGACGGGACATTTGATCAAAGATCCATCATACCGTCTTTTTGAAATGCACATAACGCATGACTTTAACGAAAAATGAAATCCGTCGCATTGCAGTCTTCTCTTCAGGAGGTGATGCACCAGGTATGAATGCAGCTATTCGCGCTGTTGTCCGCACTGCTTCTTATTACGATCTCCATGTGTATGGTGTGTACAGAGGATATGAAGGCATGATAGACGGCCAGATCGAACGGCTAGACAAACGTGATGTTGGAAATATTATACATCGGGGAGGCACAATTCTGAAAACTGCACGTAGTGATCGTTTTCGCACTGCTGAAGGAAGAAAGATCGCCTATGAAGCATTAGTGGCTAATGATATTGATGCGCTCATCGCTATCGGAGGAAATGGAACATTTACGGGTGCAAAAATTTTCTACGAAGAATATGGCATCCCTGTAGTGGGTGTTCCGGGTACGATTGATAATGATCTGTATGGAACTGATTACACCATTGGATTTGATACTGCTGTCAATACTGCAATCGAAGCTGTAGACCGAATTCGGGATACCGCGGATTCGCACAACCGTTTATTCTTTGTAGAAGTAATGGGACGGCACACAGGCTTCATTGCATTGAATACGGGTATCGGCAGTGGTGCAGGTGCTATCCTCATTCCGGAAGCGGTGATTGATGTTGAGCTATTGATCAAACATCTTGAAAAAACTGCCAAACGACAAAAACTCTTTTCACTAATTGTGGTCGCTGAAGGAAATGAAAATGGCAATGCACAAATGCTTGCCACACAAATCAAAGAACGCTTTCCGGAGTATGATCCTAAGGTTACGATTATTGGTCACCTGCAACGTGGCGGCGCCCCATCAGCAATGGATCGGCTGATTGCCAGCAGGATGGGACACAAAGCCGTACAATCGATCATTGAAGGAAACACGAACGTGATGGTAGGCATCGCTAATAACCAAATGGTGCTGGTATCTTTTGATGATGCGATCAATAAAAGCAAAGAGATCAATCACGAACTCCTTCATCTTGCTGAAATACTTTCAATGTAATTTTGGAAATAACCATATTCTATATTACCACCAATAATGGTTCTTCAGCATCTTCTTTAGGCAACCTCGCTGTTGAACATCATCTGGCTGCGTGCGCCAATGTATTTCCCATGAATTCTGTTTATCCATGGAAAGGTGAAATACAACATGATGAAGAGTTCGTCCTCATTTTGAAAACGATTCCATCACAAGTAGCAGCGTTGCGAACTTTCATTACATCCAATCATCCATATGAGATACCCTGTATCATGAACTGGAATGTGGAGGTGAATGATAAGTATGGCAAATGGGTGGAAGATCACATCGAAAAGGAGTAAGGGATCAAAGGAGCAAAGGAGCAATGGATCGAAGGCAAGTGGGTTTCAAACTTTCTAGTTTGTAATTGTATCTGCGGTTTTGCTCCACATGAGATATGCTTTTATAAAGCCATTTAGATCTCCGTTTAATACAAGATCCGGGTTGTGCACTGTATGCTGAGAACGATGATCTTTTACGCGGCGGTCATCCAACACATAGCTGCGGATCTGGCTGCCCCATTCATTTTTCATTTTACCGGATTCCACCTGGTCACGAAGAGCATTTCGTTTTTCGATCTCCTTTTCGTACAAACGGGATTTTAGCATTTGTAATGCCTTTTCACGATTCTGATGCTGTGATCGTTCCTGCTGACACTCCACTACAATACCTGAAGGTAAATGACGGACACGAACAGCAGATTCAGTTTTATTAACGTGTTGTCCACCTGCTCCGCTGGAACGGAATGTATCCCATTCGATATCATCAGTTTTAATTTCGACTGTAATGCTGTCATCAATCAGGGGGTGAACAAAGACAGAAGAAAAAGATGTCATTCGCTTTCCCTGTGAATTGAACGGACTGATCCGGACAAGGCGATGCACACCATTTTCACCTTTCAGCATGCCATATGCATATTCGCCGTTGATTTCGATTTCTGCACTTTTGATTCCTGCCACCTCACCATTCTGGCGGTTCAATTCAGAAACTTTATATCCATTTTTTTCTCCCCACATGACATACATACGCAGCAGCATGTCAGTCCAGTCACAACTCTCTGTTCCGCCGGCGCCTGCATTGATCTCAAGGATGCAGGATAATTCATCTTCGGGTTGATTGAGTGTGCTGCGAAATTCAACATCATCTACAAATTCTGCAGCTCGCGCATAGGCAGCATCTAATTCTTCTTCGGTCGTTTCTCCTGCATCGAAAAATTCGAGGAGAACACCGAGATCATCAACGACCGTTTTTATTTCATGAAAATGAGAAAGCCAATGCTTATGGCTTTTGATTTCTTTAAGCGTCACCTGAGCTCGCTCAGTATCCGTCCAGAAATCAGGATCAAGAGTTAATTGTTCTCTTTCCTCCAGTTGTATTTGTCGCCTGGCGACGTCAAAGATACCTCCCTAATACATCCACGCGGGTCTGCAGGTCAGCAAATTGTTCTAAAGTCATTACAATTATTTAATTCAATATAAAAAAGAAGACGGGCAGATATTGACATCTGCCCGTGCATCAAAATTTTTATTTTTCTAACTCTACATAGAAAATCAAATCAGCATTTTCAGGGATCACCGGAGGAGATCCTGCTGCTCCATATGCAAGAGCTGCTGGAATAAAGAAAGTTGCTTTTGTTCCTTTCTTCAATTGCATAAGTCCTTCATCCCATCCACGGATCACTTGTCCTACACCCACTGGAAACTGGTAAGGCTGGCCGGCTTTGAATGAACTATCGAACATACTGGCATCAGAATCCAGCATTCCATAATAATGAACAGATACCTGGTCACCCTGAGCAGGCACTGATCCATCACCTTCCTGGTGAATAATATATTTCAGACCTGACTCTGTAGATTTCAATTGTGCATTCAGATCACCTTTTTTGTAAGAATCATATGTGGCTTTAGCCATTGCTTCTACTTCAGGCATCCTGTCGCGAACCACCTGGCGTACTTTGTCCTGTTCAGCCTGTACTGAGTCAGAGTGTGTCTGGAATTGCGCATCGTCCATCACATCAACGATACCGACGTGATAAACCAATGGACCAGTCAGCTTTTCAAATTCTGCTGGCTTGTTTGTCAAAGAGTCAAGTGGAAAATAGAACAGAAGGCTATCACCTTCGTGTAACGTAGCGATCAGATCAACTAATGATTTCAGTTGTCCGTAATTCTTGTTGTCTTCCATCAGTTTGATGACAGTAGGCTTACCAGTAGTGGTAGTGCTCTGCAGAAGTGAATCATCTGCCATCAGGGACATATTGAAAAAGACATAGCTGTTGGCCGGAATGGCTTCATCGGAGCCTTTACGGACAATCTGGTATTCGTAGCCTGATTCTGTTTTTAACCGGCGACCTTCAGTGGAGCATCCTGCAATGAAGAGGACTGCTGCGCAAATAGCAAAAAAGAGTTTATTGTTCATGTTGATATTGATATACATTCATTGTGAGTGGAATAATTTCTTTGACTTTGGCAAGTGTGTCTGCAATATTGGCCTTCATTTGTCCTCCGGCTGCATTGCGATGTCCGCCTCCATTAAAATGTTGATTGCAGATCTCCTGCACATTTACAGTTCCCTTCGAACGGAAAGAAAGTTTTGTAACATTTTGCTGTTCGGCGATAAATACGGCAAGCTTCATATTGCGGACCATGAGGATATAATTGACGATCCCTTCTGTATCACCGCGCCCGATAGACCAATTTTTATAATCTTCCCGATCGAGCCAGATAATGCCTGCCTGGTATTCAGACATCAGTTCCATTCGATTGGCAAGGCAATACCCTAACAGTTTAAGTTGCTTTTCAGTCATGCTGTTAAACAGGCGGATCTGCAGCATGTAGTCATCCATGCCCAGACGTTTTAATGCGGCAGCGATTTCAAATACGCGAGGATTTGTTGCGTACCTGAAAGAACCTGTGTCCATTAAAATACCCGTATATAAAGCTTCGGCAATAGAGGTGTCAATATATTTCTCCAGACCCATGTCGAGTAGGAAATCATAAATCAGTTCTGCCGTTGAACTTGCCTCTGGTTTAGAGATAATATGGTCTGCGAATGGTTCCGGATCGATATGGTGATCGATCAGGATCTTTGTGGCACGTGATGCCATCACATCAAGGCCAAACCGGTCGATGCGATCCAATGCATTAAAATCGAGACAGAAGATGAGATCTGCTTTTTCAAAAGCGATAACGGCCTCGTCGGGACGCATTTCACCAATGACTGCTTTTTCGATCCCGGTCAGGAAGTTAAAGACAGGCGGATAGTCATTGGGTAATACAACCGTGACATTATGCATAAGGCGAGTCAGAACTGCCGCTAATGCTAATGTGGACCCGAGGGCATCGCCATCCGGGTTCTTGTGTGTGACGATCACAACACGAGAAGGTTGACGTATGATGGTTTGTAATGACTCCATGTACTGGGTGCCCGGTTTTTTAACAGGGCGCAAAGGTCTAATTTTATTTACATACTAACAAATGTGTTAAATTTGGGTAGTGTCTCAGTTTGGATTAGAAATTTTTTTCGGCATCCAAAAGCTTCACGATGTCAGAAACTTGCCATAGCTTGTTAGTTAGTCTTGCTTCCATTGCCGGAGTACAACGTAATGTCTTGTGAATTTTCACAAAGTTGTAATACATATAATGTAAGGCAATCGCATGACAATGATTTTCGATCTTCTTTGAGAAACCGTTAGTCAATCTTGTAAACCTTCTCATGTGCATTCTCATGGTCAGGTTTTGACGTTCTACATAAGAAGTTGAAATATGCTTCTCGTCTGGATTGCCTTGTACTGGGATTTTTTCAGCACCTATACACTCAGCAGGGCTGTAACGAGTATCTGATCCTTTGCCTGAGCTTTTGCCGTATATCTTATGAAGGACAGCATAGTCAATGTTTGAAAATGCTTCTTCAACCGCTATTAAATACGCTTTGTGGCCGTCTGTTGTTAATTGAACTTTATTAGCCAGTCTCGAGGCTAAATCCTGCATGAAAGGGATGCCAGTATCAGCGGAACGATCACCAACGAACCAAGACAAAACCAGCTTAGAATCAGCATCGATACCAACCCATGTCCAAACGTCACCAGCCTCACCAGCTTCTTTCATTTCAGCCGGAGCATTTTTGTCTTTAGCGTAAACGAAAGACCAGATTTCATCACACTGGATTCTCTTAGAATTGACATTGACCACGTTTTTATCATGGTATTCCTGACAAGCCTTACCAGTATCTACAAGCAACTTAGTTACTGTATTGATCGAAACGTCAGCCATGCGGGAAGTCGCTCTAAGGCTGTTACCTTCTACGAGCATGGTGATAATCTGAGTCCGTTTTTCGATTGATAACTTATTCATGTCTCAAATATAAGACAAATACTTGAACGGTCAAGCATCTCGATCATTTTGTTTGGTAAATATTTACCACTACCTTTGAAAAACCAAAAGGCTGATTGAAAAACGAGCGCAGGTTTTGGCAATTGAATTAGACCGCGATTTAATTCCGATTCTCGAAAAAGAGTTTGGCGGGGAAGAGAATTTCAAACTTATCGAAGGCGACGCCTTAAAACTGGATTTTCGGCAGTTGCTGCCCGAAGGCTGTATCACTGCGAAGCTCGCCGCAAATCTCCCTTACTACATCTCGACAGCCATTTTGCAAAAACTTATCGAACAGAGGGGAAATTTTTCCGAGCTTGTTTTAATGCTCCAGCGCGAAGTGGTTGAAAGAATTATCGCACCTGCGGGAAGCGCGGAACGCGGGTATTTATCCGTCTTTGTCGAAGCTTATTGCGACATCAAAAAACTTTTCGACGTGCCCCCGACGGCGTTCAAGCCGATTCCAAAAGTTTGGAGTTCTGTTATCAAGTTAAACGTAGTAAAAGAGAGTCTGATAATCCCGATTGGAGAGGG
>JANPKZ010000186.1:0-2345 GCA_031426295.1 Saprospiraceae bacterium | reverse complement strand
TGCCGCTCGTTTGTAAATTAAACACCTCATGGACATTCAGATGGCGAATTTGAATTCTCATACGAATTCGGACGAATCAAAATCTCTGGGCAAAGGATGGATGGTAAGTTTCATCACACATCTTGTTCTCGTCGCGGTTCTTTTCCTCCCCATGTTGGCCTCTACGCCACCACCGGAAGAGGAAGAAGGACTTCTTGTCAATCTTGGTTTACCCGATGAAGGCCAAGGTGAAGAAACTCCAAAGGGTGAATCCCAGGAGCCCGAACCAGAGCCGGAGCCTCAACCCAAAGAAGAAGTAAAGCAAGAAATAGCTGCCCGTAACCCTGCAAAACAGGTAAGCAGCAAAGTTATCACGAGCAATGAACAGGATGCGGTAAGGGTAAAAGAAGCCGCGGCTAAAAAACAAGCGCAGGCTGATGCCCAGCGCAAAGCCGCAGAAGAAGCGCAACGCCAGGAATCTTATAACAAAACAAAAAAATCCTACGGCGATCTTCTTGGCGGAGGCGGTAAAGGAAATACAGGCAAATCAGGAAGCCAGGGTGATCCCAATGGTGATCCCAACGCAAAAGCTCTTGAAGGCATCAGTAAAGGAAGTGGTCGTGTTGGTGGTGGATTAGGAAACAGAGGGGTATTGCATGAGCCTAAGATCAATGATGGAAGTCAGAAGACAGGTCGTGTTGTCATCAGCGTATGTGTAGATAAATCTGGTAAGGTGATCAAGGCTGATTACACACAGAAAGGGTCAACTACCACTGATTCAGAACTTAAGGATATCGCCCGCAGAGCTGCACTTCAATTTAAATTCACATCTGCTGACATCGAGGAGCAATGTGGTACGATCACGGTTGACTTTAAAGTCCAATAAGCCTTTCCGGATTACAAATTAAAAACCTGTTTTTGATGCAGGCTTCCTTACCATCCTGGTAAGAATAATAAGAATATTTTTTATATTGAGGTTCTGTTAATTCAAAACCAACTTCAGATGAAAAATATCCTTCTCATCTCAATGGGCATTTTCCTGCTGACTTCCTGCTCGAAAGATTCCTTTGACATCGGACCAGATACGATTAACAGTCCGGAAAGGTCGGAGATCAAGGTGCGCGTGAGTACCCTCGAATGGAAAAATGAAAGTTGTGAGCTGGGATGCGGAGCTACCAGTCAGTATGTCACCTTTATTTCTAACGCTGAGATCCTCTTGTATCAAGGGAATATTGGCACCAATGATGATACACAAACGCCGCTTCAGAGTTTTTATACTGACAATGATGGTGGAGCTTTAATAGAAGATCTCGAGCCAGGTCAATACACAGTTTTAGTTAAAACGCCGATCGGCAACAAGCACAGATTAATCACTACGCAACTACATCGTCGGTCTTCGATCGATTTCAGTTTTTAGAATACGTCATAAGATTTACATGTGCCCGAAGCTGTTGACAGTTTCGGGCATTTCTTTTTTAATTTGCAGCCGATTATGAAACGAGTAGTAAAAGAAATCCGGGTGTTGCTGATTGGCGCATGTTCCCTGTTGTCAGCCGGGATGGCTGCGCAGATATTTCCAGGACTTGAAGGAGAAGTACTTGTAACAGCATTGCAGGATGCATATACACCACAAGTCCTGTTGAATGATACACAGGTAAAGGACACATTGTATGCGAAAGTATTTATCGAAGGAGATAGTGTAAGGTGTATTTATTCCGGTTTGGCTCATGATCTTCCGACCGGTGTTGATCCTTCTCAATATGTTTTTGGGAGTGGTAATCAAACTGAATCCATTAACCTGGAACACGGATGGCCCCAGGCAAAAGGGGCGGGCGACGGAACCGATGGAAACATGAACATGCATCATTTATTTCCATCCCGGGTTGCCATTAATTCAGACAGGGCTGATTTTCCTTTTCGCCAGATTGCGGACAACGTGACCAATCATTGGTACTACCTCGGGATTGAAATGTCTTCAAAACCTTCTAGTAATATCGATGCGTACAGTGAATTTTTTCCAGGCTCTTTTGAACCAAGGGAGTCTGTGAAAGGGGATATCGCACGCGCCATGTTTTATTTCTGGACGATCTATCGCGATGATGCCATGGATGCAGATCCGGGATTTTTTGAACAGATGAAATCAGATCTGTGCACCTGGCATGAACAGGATCCTGCAGATGCATTTGAAATTTTACGTAATGAAAGGGTTGCTATATACCAGGATGGGAAAACAAATCCATTTATTACAGATTGTTCGTTGGTTCGCAGGGCATATTGTGACCAGCTTGCAGCGTGTATAAATACTGCTACCGCTGAACAAACAAACCTTCATAGCCAGTTACAATATAATGCAGTGCAAGAGGAAT
>JANPKZ010000185.1:0-31680 GCA_031426295.1 Saprospiraceae bacterium | reverse complement strand
TCGCAAATCGTCTGGCTTAAAAATGTCTCCAGGGTACTGGATCTTTCACACAGAAATTTGGAGTCGAGTGAAGTTTTCTTTGGCTGCATGGGTGTTTTGTTAATTACATTATTCGATGCATCAAAAACGGATAATGTTACTGGATAAAAAGTAGGATTCTGGATCGAAACAGGAACAATACTAATGGTGGAATTTTCAATACAGGTATCAGAAATATTTCCTTCGAGGTCTGTTTTGACGATTACAATATCGGGCGATCCTGATGACTCGCTGTATGCAGTAAAATAAAGACTACCATTTGCCTCAAGTAACTGACCTTGGGTGGAGCCTATGGAAATGGTATTGTCATTGCCGGAATAATCAAATTTCCTCGCCCACAATACACGACCTTCGTGATCGATCTTGAATAATATCAAATCACTTGGTGCTACCCGGTTCCGGGCAAGAACTACAAAACCATTTCCTGAAGTAATGATTTCATCAGCCCAATCATTAGCACCGGGTAAGGGATATTTTTTTACCCATACCAAATCACCATCCAGTGTTGTCTTTTGTATAAAAACTTCGGTGTCATCGATGCTGCTACCATTTTCATCACCCATATAAACTGAGTAAATCGTATCATTTAAAATTTTCAGACTCGCGCCATATAACCTGGCATCATTATTTGCTGATCGATGCCCAATTTTGACCCAGTCGGGAACTCCTGAAGTTTGGTTAAGCTTGACAATAAAGTGTCGCATGCTGCCCTGATCAAAACCTTCTGAAAACCTGCCTGTGGCGTAAAGTGAATTTTCATAAAATACCATGTCTCCAAAACTGTCGGAGTTTTGCAGGCTATAGTTTTTTGAAAACTGGGGAACAACAGCACCGGTGGTACGATTCAATTCCAGGATTTCTGCATTATTTGGATTCTGTGGATTGTTCATGATTAAAAAATTTCCGCCCGATCCTTTTTCAATGATGCCATTACAATAGCTATTGCTCTGCGGTGTATACTCCTTGGCCCACAGGACCTGGTCAGATAAGGGATTGTAACGAAACGCAAAAATAGAACCACCACCTTCTGTAGTGCCGATGATGCCACCAGCCGCGAGCATCCCTTCTGAATCCACGACCAGACCCATGATATGTTCTTGTCTAAAAGGGATCAGGTCAATGGTTCTTACCCATTCGACATATCCATTTAAATCAATCCTGATCAGTACCAGACTGTCGTCTTTGATGCCTCCAACATAGAGGGCGCTTTCATTTTCATCCACTGCAAGACTATATCCTTTGTCCTGTCCGAATGCAGAACCGAATACGCTGTAGTATGCGGAATGACAATCCGACTGACTTAATCCTGTCACAACGAATACACATGCGATGATAAAAAGGGTGAGTAAAAAACGTGTTTTCAACTGCATCATAACAGGGTTTAGTACAAGTATATTTTTCTATCGCAGGATTACCACTTTAAGAGAGCAGGGTTTTGCGGATTGATATCATCATGACAGGGTTGGTTTTGAATGTATTGCAATATATGCAATGCTATCTGTCCTTGCTTATAGGTGCAATAGCATTAAAACGTCAGGTAGTAATCAAAAAGAGTCTCTACTTTTTGGATTTTGGATTGATACAATAAATGCTCCCCACAAGTGCTTCGACAAAAGTTCAGCACAAGTACAGACCTTACTGAATACCGAATACAGAATACTGAATGGATTCGACAAAAGCTCACCACAAGTACCGATTACCGCTCTACCTCACTCCGCTTTTTCGCAATCGGCGGCCCGATCAATTTATTTCCCTTGTCTGTAACGACAACATTATCCTCAATACGAATGCCGGTAAAATCACGATACGGGTCAAGCTTATTATAATTAATGAAGTCCGTAAACTTTCCTTCACTCTGCCATTGATTAATGAGTTCAGGAATAAAATAAATACCCGGCTCTACAGTCAATACAAATCCTGGTTCTAATTCTTTTGCAAGGCGTAAATACGCTGTGCCGAATTGTTTGCTGCGTTGTACGTCTTTATCATAGCCAACATTATTTTCTCCAAGATTTTCAAGATCATGAACATCGAGCCCGATCATATGCCCAAGGCCATGTGGAAAAAATAATGCGTGTGCTCCTGCAGCAACGGCCTCATCCACATCACCTTTCATCAGGCCAATTTCTTTCAAACCTTTGGCAATTATCCTTGCAGCCCCCAAATGAACGTCCATATATTTTACTCCGGGTTTTACAGCTTTGATAGACTCGGTTTCTGCTTTTAATACCAGGTCATATATTTCACCCTGTCTGCTGGTAAAGTTTTCACTCACCGGATACGTACGAGTGATATCTGCAGCATAATGCATGCTATTCTCTGCACCGATATCACACAGTAACATCTGGCCCCGTTGCAACTGGCGATGATATTGATTGTTGTGCAATGTCTGACCCTGCACAGTACATATGGCCTGGTAGGAAAGACATCCACCATGTGCAAAAGCAATTCCTTCTGCTAACCCACGAAGATCAGATTCGAACTTACCTGCAGCTGTTGACTTTCGCAGCTGTGCATGCATAGATGCAGTGATGCGCATCGCATCCTCCATCTGTTCGATTTCTCCTGCACTCTTGTGACTGCGTTGATTGATTACAGCTGCAACCAATGACTCAGAGATACTCTTGTTCATCTCTGTGATCGATGTGCCCAATAATTTAGCCATGAAGATCATACGATCTCCATGATACGGAGGCAGGTAATGAAGTTTTTTAGCTTTTATTTTTTCACCCAGTGATTCAAGAGATGCAAATTGTTCCGCACCAATTTTTTCTGCAAGCTGCGCCATGGTGGGTTGAGGACCCATCCATATAATTTCCTCAAGGTCCGCATCATGCCCAAATAAAATGGATACGCCCTGATCAGCATCTATAACACCCGCGAGACCCGGTTGTGAAATCCCAAAATAATAGAGGAACGTACTATCCTGCCTGAAGGGATGTGTATTTGCCTTATAATTAAATGGTTGTTCTGTAGCGCCGGGTAACAGGATCATCCCAGATCCCATGATCTTCATCAATGTAGTACGGCGAGCTGCGTAGATATTTGCGTCAAATAAATTCATAGCGGGAAAGATAAGGAATCATAATTGTTCCCTACTTCCGCTGAAACACATACACCTTTTGATCAGACTGTGACTGATGTGATTGCACCGCTCCGTCCCACACCATCACTGCCGGTGCATTCTGTCTGAATTCAGCTATACCGGTCGTGGTATAATTTTCCTGTACCCACATCATCAGGTCCCTGAACATCTGTAGACTTTCATATCCCCCAGTCCATGATCCCGATACAGTATTCCAAACAAGGTATTCAGGAAAACATGCCTTCATATCCGCCATGTATTCTGCCTGCAGGGGTGGCGATTTTTCAGGGTCTGACAACATCGGGTACATGAATAAATGTTTGGAACATCCAAATCTGTCCGCAGCTACCAGGACACCCGGCTCAGAACCCATGATCCCAATACGTTCTCCTTCTTTCACCCGCTTCGATAATTCTTCACCAATCAATTCAAGTTCCGGGAACATCTGGTTGTAGATCTTCTGATGAATAGTGATGTAGTTCGGGTTGATAAAATAATCGGATTGCCTGATGACCGGGATCAGAATTAAAAGTGCTCCTACTGCAATGCCTATAATCGCTCCTGTGTTTCCTGCTTTCAAATAGATGTAATGCAAAGCAATGGCAGCCAGTAACGCAACACCAGGTAATGCAAGAACAAAATAATGTGAGTAGAATGCCGCTCCAATTACAACACTGCCCAAGCCTAGTACTGCCATCATAACAGCAAACCATGCTGCAGATTTTTTAAAACCGGACAGATACGACAATACTGCACCCGGGATCGCTAGGAACCACATCAGCTGGAAATCTTTTACAACTTTCGGTAATACATTTCCAAATAATTCCCAGCGTGTCATGTTGAATGTGGCAGCCATACTAGCGGGTTGCGTGTATGTCCAGAAGATCAACTGCTCCATCCGCCCTGTGACAAGGAAATAAATCACTATGAGTGCAAGCGGCAGAAAACCCCCAATCCCTAACAGGATATATTCCATGACAGGGAGTTTTTTATTAGGCGATTTTATCCAGTACATCCTGATCGGCCACCAGAGTATCGCGGCGAGAATACAGAAGACCACACTTTGTTGCTTGATGGCAAACGCCATTCCCAACATAAGCCCTGCCAGCAAAAACATATATTTCTGATCGGTACGAAATCCTTTAAAAAAGACTAAAAATCCGGCAAGAACAAATGGCAGCAATAATTGCGTAGCATGTGCGGCAAAACCGGACACATTTGCACTAACCATCAGCAGGATAAAAAATGCCGTGGCGATTCCTGCTGTAAAGCGATTATACAGATCCCGCACCAGGAGATAAAAACAAAAAGCAGAAATAATATTCGCCAATAATAAACCCAGGTGAACTCCCAAAGACTGATACCCAAAAAGTGTTGTGAAAATGGCATACAGGATATACAAGCCTGGCAATTTGTTATCCACCATATCTACATACAGACTTTTGCCTCTCAGCAACCAATGGCCGATATACGCAAACCCTGCCTCATCGCGCTCCATTGGGATCTGCAGCAAACGAAAACGCAGTACTAATACAATTAGAGCTGTCACACCAAGAAGCACCAATGGCCCCCATGTAAGTAACATATCATTGTTACCCGAATGATGGATCTTGCTCGTTTTACTCTTCTGTGGACTGGTTCGGGAAGTAGTTGGTTTTTTCTTTCCGCCTTGTTTCGTCATGGTGTGATTATGGATTCACCCGTTTATATTTTTTCCACAGATCCCTGAAGTGTTTGGCCATAACTTTTGCTGCCTCGGCGCTATAGGTAATGACTTCATTGCTGTCATCAGACGCGGGAGCGGCACATGCTATACATTCGGTAGAAGCATCATAAATGGCAAGTTCAGTAATGAAAGGTGTGAATTCAGAAGCTGGAAGGATCAGGAAATTTTTAATAATATCCTGTTCAGTAACATTGTACAGTTTCTGATAGAGCTTCAGATTTTTTTCTATCTGGGCAGTGGCAGGAACAATGTATTTATACTTTGTCTTCTCCCCCAGGTTGACACTGACGAGTTCTGAAAATTCTTTGTTTTCAATATCGTAGTGCAGGGTGGGAGTAACGACCCACACTTCCTTTGACTTATTCTCCAGTTTGATAAGTTGCTTTAATGTCATGTGCTGAATTTTTTGCTAAAGTACTATTCCATAGCGCAACATGACACCTTCCTGGAAAAAGGAATCTAATTCAGGTAGGTCCGGATCGTGTCCAGCAACTCATCTGTAGGGCTCCCGCCTGCATAATGGTTTTTGATGACACGGATGAGGTCTGCCACCAGGTCGATCCGGAATCCCAGGATATATCCGAATTCTCGAATGAGAGTTTCCTCTTCGGGCGTAATGATCCCATTCATATCCATCATAAAGAGCAGATAGTACAGGATCGTCATTCGATCCCGTTCACTTTCCGGCAATTTACCTTTCCGGTTGAGGACTTCAGGGGTTAGTGCTGCAATGTCCTCCTGGGTTATCCCCATCTCGTAAGCAACTTTGAGGATATACAAATATTCTGTGCGGTCCTTTTGACCATCCGCATCCATCATTCGCAGGAGCATGGATATAACAGCAGCGCGATATCCTTCAGCAAGTGAGAGCATTGCGTTATTTGATATTAAAGACGCGGGAAATATTGAAACCAAAGTGAATATCGCCGTCTGCCCAATCACCTACCGTCTCTGCGACAAAACCCTTTTCGATCATGGACGTACTGTTCGTAAAATGTAACTGGAACACGTGCCCACCAGTCTCGATATCAAATCCTATGCTCAAAGAATTTCTATAACCGGGCGCCAATTGATTCGGTAATACATATACGTACTCCCCATTGATAGATGTACGCTTTCCAAGTTTGAACCGCGCTGCAGCGCCGAGAGCCAACACATCATTCTCTTCGATGTCAGTGACTACAAGATTCCGGTGAACAATTGTTGGTGAAAGTTGCATACTAAATGCATCTGAAAACTTTCTTCCTATGATCAGCTGACCCGTGTAATACAGTTTGCTGCTAAAATAATTTTCGCGATTCGGGTCTGCAAATTTAATCGTCTTAATAGCTGTCGTACCTAAAAGGCATAGTGTAAACGGAGTGCTATGTTTTCCCGTCGATTGCCTCAACAGTTTGAATTTGACAAATGCATCATAGGTTTTTTCAAAACTACTTCTCCCAATACCCACCATCAATCTGTCTGTGATACCATAATCACCCCCGATGCGGATCGTGGCCTGGTCAAGACCAAACAGTTCGTAAAATGAACCATTTAAAAAGCCAAAGCGGTGCGAAATTTTGATATCCAGTTCACCTGCTGCTGTGTTTTCGAGTGAATGCAGATTAACTACACGATTAGCCTTAAAGCTTGCCGTTGTATAATTGGTAGTTTCTTCTTCACCCAGCAGGGATAACAGATCTTCTTCCTCCTGTGCTGATATTGACAAGGTCATGGCGATCAATAGCGACGTATAGACAATCTTCCGGATATTCATTGTTCCTCGTGTTAGATATTGGTTTGAAATTACAAATAAAAAACCTCTACAATCATGATCATGAATTATAGAGGTTCCACTTTATAAAAATGAAATACTTGCCTTAGTTAGCCGGCATCAGCTGATAATCGGTGCTGACCTGGATATCAACAGATTTAGCAATGTTATCTGCTACAAGCTTCGGAATTACAATCCCGTAGTCTGCAACTAAGACGCTCAGATTGCTTTTCGCTGAAATATTGCCTCCTTTCACAGAGATAACACCTGTTGTAGTAACTGGTTTAGTTACACCATGTATTTCCATCTGACCGGATACAGTCACCTTATAGTCACCATCCTTTTTAAAATTCACCGAACTGATATTATCAATTTTTCCTTTGAATTTGGCTTTCGGATACGTGCCACTTTCCATGTAGTTCTCATTGAAGTGCTCCTGCATGAGGGATTTTTCAAATTTAAAACCCTGGATCAGGACAGCCCATTCATAATTTCCCGTAGCTGCGTCGAGTACGGTACTGGCAGTGGTGTTAGCGGCTTCGATTTTTTCCATCGATGCATCTGACTGGAATGTAATTTTTCCGGTTTTGGAAAAGTATTTCTGCGCCGAAACCATTTGCACAGAACATATCATCACGAGCAATACAAATAAATTCTTCATTATATTTTTGTTTAATCAGGTTATCAAATTGTAATGGGTGTTGACATATATTATTCGGTTACAACTGTTGATTGTACAAGGATGACATCACTCAGGTATCCGCTGCATAGTCCTTTTATGGAAGCGTCTTCTCCAACTTTTAACGCCAATGCATCTTTTCCTTCCTCCAGTTCGCAGATAACTAATGCGATTGGATTAGATGTCTCCAGCTGCACCTTGTGTTTTCCTTCTTCTGATGTGATCGTGGCGACTTTCCCTTTCACCTCTACTACTTTACCGAGATATTTATCGTTTGCCGTTTTTTCGTCTGACTCGTAATCCGCGAGGATTTGATCTGCGCTGACACTTACATCTGCTTTTTTACTCTCCAGGCTGGCAACCGGCTTATTGTACATGTAGTACGCAACTCCGGCACCTAATGTAAATAGTACAACGACTGCAATGATTATGTTTTTCATGGTTTTATTGATTTTTGAAATGCTGATAGTAGCATCCTTATTGAAAATCCTTTTTACAAAAATTAATTATTCGGCGCTCCGTCGGCAACCCACTGTTCAATTTTGGCAATGTCACACGCGATCATCTTTGATGCGTTTTGCGGCATGGGCGAAAATCCTGATGCATGATTAATCGCTCCCACTAATTGACCACTGGTCACATACTGCATCAGGTTATTATGGCCCTCTACTTTAATGTTGGCTGTATTGGCGGCAATGCTGTGACATACATAGCAGTTTCGTTGCAGGATGGGGGTTATATCATTGGTATAACTCATATTCACTGTAACACATCCCGTAGATGGATACAAGTTTTCTTCGCTGTCATAGTAGCATGCCGTCATCCCGAGCGTAATCGCCAGGAGAGCCAGTTTAATTATTCTGTGCGCCATCCTGAATCCATCCGTTTATTTTATCAATAGTACACTGTGGTAATTTTGCAGAGCCTTTTGGCATGGGTTGAAAACCGGCAGAATGATTTATCGCTCCAAAGAGTTTTCCGTTGTTTGCTACAACCTGGACGCTGCTGTGTGAATTCAGTAATATACCCCCCGATGGTGCTCCCCCTGAATGACAACCTACACAATTGTTCGTCAGTATCGGTGCTACAAATGCTGCATAGGATATGTTCGTGGTTACACATGAACCTGTATTTGGGTCGCAAGTCAGATCCTGTGCTCCCTGAAGTATCCATGTTGCGATCGTATTGATCTGATCTGCTGTCAATCGTTGATTCGGTGCTGGAGGCATGCGTTTATCAGGATCACTTTCAGTAATCACTTCAAATAGTTTAGAGTCGTTGAGGTTAAATGGTACAACCAGTTCGTCATCGCTATTGAATAAGGTTTGATAACTTTCAAGTACAATATCTTCCTCGTGTGTGATTCCATCATGACAGCCTGCTTTCGCACAATTTGATTTTAAGATCGGCAGCACATCTGTAGTAAAGTAAACTTTCGCAGGATCGCATGGCACACCAGAAGTATCTACTGGATTTTCGGTAGTATCAATTGGATTCTCAGTTGTATCAATCGGTCCGGGATCAATCGGCGACCCATCAGGTTCATGCTGGCAGGCTGGTGTCAGCATCATGGATGATGCTACGAACAGCAGAATCAACCATGCACTTGAGTGCCTGATCATCGGTTTTATACTATTTATTTCCTGTAGTATCATTTTCGTGATGTTATAAACGCTAACCGATTCAGAATTATTGAATTACGATCATCGCCCCGTACCTGTTTTTGGCCGTTACAACTTGCAAAAAGTACGTTCCGGCGGCATATGGCAATTTGACATCCTGATTTTCATTCAAACTGACCGATTCCTGAACGATTTTCCTTCCCATCAAGTCAAGTACCACCACCAGGGCTTCCTGGCCGATATCATTTATATCAAATCCGCTAATGTTCACTTGGGGAGAAGATATACTTACGGGATTTGGAATTACCATGATTTTCTTCATTTGTACTTCGGTAGGTCCGGTGCTTGTCGTTCCCACATATAAGGTGCGGCAGTCGGAATCCGTGCAGTTCCCCGCATTGTCCAACACAAGCAGACATACTGTATACACTCCTATAGAGGAAAACTGGTGCGAAGGATTATTAGTAGTACTGATCTGGCCATCACCAAAGCCCCATAGTCGTGATCCTATCGGGCCACCACTCTGATCGGTAAACTGGTAATGAAGCGGATCGCCACCAATATTCGTAGAAATATAATCAGCGCGTAATGCAAGACAACTATCCCTGAGATCGAGCGTCTCACAAAAGGTATTCACACAGCCGGTAGAGGTCACTGTGATACATACTTCGTAAAGACCTAGTGAATATGAATGGGTGGTTGAGTCAAATTGTGTTGATGTGTTTCCATCACCAAAGGTCCATGTGGCCCCTACATTTGGTGACGAGACATCAGATGTATTATAGAATACAAAATCGAGTCCATTCTGCTGATATGTGAATCCGGCGCTACATATATCTGAACCAAGACTCAGCCTGTCACAAAAAGTTTGTGCGCATCCATTGGCATCGGTTATGGTCAAACACACCTGGTAAAGATTCGCCTGGCTGAAAGTATGCACAGGATTTCTTTCTGTTGAAGTAACGCCATCTCCAAAATTCCATTCCCATGCTATTATGTTGCCTCTGCTTTCATCCATAAAGGATACATCAAGTGTACTGTAATTGATATCATAATCGAAATCTGAACGCACCAGGAAGCATGGATTGCTACAGTCAAAAGAATCAAGCACTATGGAGATCATACAATCATCAGGTCCATTATCTGATACCTGGATATTGTGTGTTTGACCCTGTGCGGGAAGTTCCACGTTAAAAAGCTGGATACCGCCTGTGATATAAGGCTGATCATTAAGAACAGTATTTCCGTTGTTGGTAACATCATATGATACACCTGTACCTTCATTAAAGAAGCGGAAGTCAACAAATACATTTCCATCCTCACAAGGGTCTGTGGCATGAATTGATCCTGCCATACCAATACCTCCCGGGGCTCCGTGAGGGATACAGTAGTATGGATGATCCCCTGCAGCGGCAATAACCAGTTCCCATTCAGATCCTTTGCCCAGTAATCCTGAATTAAATGAATTAGGACCTGCCGCAATATCAGATGTTACCGTGTGTGGAATGGCTCCCGTCCACAGGAAATGAATTGTATCACCAACCTCCACATTGATTTGCAAAGGATCATAATCAAAATCTCTTACGAGTACTTCGTGTTTCCGTCCATTGCCCAGGAAATAATCAATGTCATTTAATTCGCAATCTGCATTACATGTGCTGACAGTAAAAAACTCACTGGCTGCACAGATGTTATTGTCAAGATCCTGTATGGTGAGAATATGAGTTGCATTATCTGCCGGATGTGCTATGCTGACCTGGTTGGAACCAGTCCTGTCATCATATTGCCTTGGATTATTTCCAAACGGAACACCATCTACAAAAAGATTATATCCGAGAAGACTTCCATTAGTGATGTCGAAGTTGACCTTGACGTTTTGATTGTTATCAGCACATTCAGCAATCACGGTAATCACACCAGACATACCTATACCGCCCGGACCTCCATGAGGCAAGCAGAAGTATGGGTGTACACCGGGAGTATTTATGATCAGGTCATACGTAGCGCCTTCACCTAACAATCCACTATTCCATACTTCAGGTCCACTCACTGCATCCGAAGTCACAGTGTGCGGGATCTCACCTGTCCATACGAAACGAATCGTTTCACCTGCGCCAACAACAATCTCTGCAGGGGAATAATCAAAGTCTCTCACCTCAACTGTATGTATAATATTCGTTCCGGTAGTAACAGTGAGATTGATGACTGAACAACCGGCACCACATATGCTTGTCTGGACGGGTGTTGTATAGGCACAAAAACCAGTTTCCAAATCCTGAATGGTTACAAGGTGCCATGCCCCATCACCCGGCAGACTGATGATCTCATCATTAAAACCAACAGGGTCATCATATTGTAATGGTGTAGGTGTAATCTTAACTCCATCAACAAATACATTATACCCTAACGGACTTCCCGCAGAAACCATGAATGACATATTGGTCAACCAGTTCTCCTGTTCACATGTATCGATGACATTGATCACACCCGACATACCAATTCCTCCAGGCCCACCATGCGGTTGACAATAATAGGGGAATGCTCCTGTCTCAGCTATTACCAAATCATATGTACCCCCCTGACCAAGCAATCCGCTGTTCCAGGAATTTGGTCCCATAAATTGATCTGAGGTCGTAGTGTGTGGAATTGCGCCTGTCCATACAAAGTGAACAGTGTCGCCGATCAGTACATCTATAGTAGCCGGTTCAAATACAAAATCTTTTACTAATACAGTGTGTGTTGATCCGCCTTGTCCTACAACAAATTCTGATATCAGGCAAGGACCTGCACAACCAGGAATCACAACACTCTGTGAGGCTGAGCAGGATGTGTTTTCAATAAATTGAATGGTAATGTTGCTGGTAATATTATTTCCGACAATGAGCGTATTGTATGATCCTGCACCATTACCATCCGTTACGAGAGGCTGTGGATTTAATTTCAATCCATCCTTATAAACATTATATGTTTTGGAAAATTGGTTAGATGTAAATGCAACGGTTAATGTCACTGTATTGCCCATGCAACCAGAGACAGATGCCTGGGTGATCAAAAGGGTACATGATGATGAATTACAGGAGGGCACCGTTACACTTTGAGTTGCTGAACATGTACTGTTCCCAACATCACTAACTGTAAAAGTATGAACGGCTCCGTCTCCGGTGATCGATAACGGAATTGTCAGAGAACCCGTATTTGAAAAAGCGAAAGGTGATCCTGCAACAGGTGATCCGTTATTTAAAACAGCAAAACCCTGTCCGGATGTGCTATTATAATTGATGACCATGTTGCCATTCGCTGTGCTTCCAGTACACGATGAGATGACGTTGATGACACCCGCCATACCTACACCACCTGGTGCGCCATGAGGAATACAATAATATGGGAATGATCCTGTGGCACCAGGAATTAACTGCCATGTGGCACCCTGTCCTAACAATCCTGAATTAAATGCATTGGGACCTGATGGAGAATCTGATGTAACTGTATGAGGAATGACACCAGTCCATACAAAATGGAGTGTGTCACCCAGATTTATCGTAATTTCTTCTGGTGAAAATTGAAAATCCTGTACCTGGACCGTATGCGATCCATTCGTACCAAAAGCTATTTCCTGTATAGTAATACCACATGGCAACGAACAATTTGGTGTCACGATATTTGCTGTAGCGGTACATGAAGGATCCGCTGAATCCGTGATTACAATTGTATGTGATAATCCATTACCGGTGATGTTTACTGCAGCAGCATTATTACTGTAATTAAATGTACCTGCAGATTGCCCGTCGACTGTAACAGAGTATGCAGATGAATTATTGATCCCTGAGACATGAAGCAATACACTCACCTGCCCGGCATTACAACCACCATTCACTGCGGGATTTAATGTGACAGAACATTGGGGGTTTCCTCCACCACCGCAATCAGGTGTTATGACATTTACTGTGCCGCTGCAGGAAGCATTGGCTACATCCTGTACTACAATCGTATGTGACATTCCATTGCCTGCCACCAATACCGTTGCTGATTGAGCTGAACCTGGCACGTAAGAAAATGAGCCGGCTACGTTGCCATCAACAAGTACATTATATCCAGATGCACCTCCATTCGTAGACTGGAAACTGACCTGTACATTTGTTTGTCCGAAACTATTACATGGTGGTAATACATGGATTGTTGCCGCCATCCCAATACCTCCGGGAGCTCCATGAGGTACGCAATAGTATGGATGCACACCTTCAGTCAATACAGGACTTGTATATGTTGCTCCATTGCCCAATAATCCACTGTTCCAGCTATTCGGACCTGATGAAATATCGGAAGTGGCTGTGTGAGGAATGGCTCCGGTCCATACCCATTGCACAACGTCTCCGACTGTAATATTTACACTGTTTGGATTAAATTGAAAATCTTCTACGCTGACTGTGTGGGTTACGCCACTTTGCCCGCCGCCACCTGAAGTAGATGCGGTGACATTTGAGATCATGCATGGAAGTGCACAATTAGGCGTAGTGATTGTTGTTGATGACGTACAAGCCGGATCTCCACTGTCCGTTACTACAATTGTATGCGTATTTCCGTCGCCAGTAATATTGATAGTAACAGTCGGTGCAGAATAATTAAATGTACCAACGCTTGATCCGTCTACGGTTACAGAAAATGTATTGCCATTATTTGTTGCATTTACATCGAGTGAAACAGGAACTGTATTATTACTGCATCCACCCGCAATCGCAGCCGTGACGGAGATGGTACATACAGGGTTGCCTCCTCCATTACAATCTGATGTGATTACGGTCGTGGATGCACTACAAGATTGATTCGCAACATCACGCACCAGGATGGTATGTGATTGAGCATCGCCGGCTACTAATACTGAAGCTGATTGAGCATTACCTCCTATGTAGGGAAATGTTCCCGCAACAACACCATCTACCAACACCTGGAACCCTTGTGTGCCATTGCTCTGAATATTAAAACTTACCTGGACGGGTGTCTCACCTGCTGAATTACATGGAGGCAAAACAAAGATGGTTCCTGACATCCCAACACCTCCCGGGGCTCCGTGCGGTTCACAATAATATCGATGCTCTCCCTGAGCAAGTAAAGGACTATTAAATGTCGCACCCGTATTCAATAAGCCGCTATCCCAACTGTTAGGACCTGTTGCAGCGTCCGATGTAGATGTGTGCGGAATAGCACCTGTCCATACCCATTGTACAATATCACCAACGGTCATATTGACAACATTCGGATTAAAAACAAAATCCTGCACATTGACTGTATGTACGATACCACTGGCCCCGCCACTTCCACTTGCTGCTATGGCTTGCAGATTTGTGATACTGCAGGGAAGATTACAATTTGGAGTAATGATATTGATTGTAGAAGTGCATGTGAGATCTACGTTATCCGTAATTTTTACCGAATGACTGGCACCATTGCCCGGCAAGGT
The DNA here is from genome assembly GCA_031426295.1 of Saprospiraceae bacterium. Classification (GTDB taxonomy): domain Bacteria; phylum Bacteroidota; class Bacteroidia; order Chitinophagales; family Saprospiraceae; genus Opimibacter. The sequence continues at coordinate 17,321 of JANPKZ010000185.1, read as the reverse complement.
TATCGTAACAATTGTCGTATTGCCTGTGTATGCAAAAAATTGATTTGCGCCATTGTCAATACTTACATTAAAACCCGTACCTCCGTTTGTAACATTCACGGTAAGTGTTGCGGTTACATTATTATTATTACATCCACCAAAGTTTCCGACAGTACCTGAGATGCCGCAGACAGGTGTACCGCCACCCTGATTACAATCAGGAGCGTTATACGTCGTATTCAATTCGCAAGTCGGATCTGCTACGTCCCGTATGATCAGGCTATGTGGCATGCCGTTTCCTGCAATGTTAATTGTCCGGGTTTGAGGTCCGGTGCCAGAATATTGGAAGGGACTTCCGGGTACAGGTTGGTTATCCCACAGGATATTGTAGCCTGCAGGGTTTGCAACTGATGTATTAAAATTTATTTGTAACGGCAAGGTGGAACCTCCCGGACAGTTGGAGAGAATTTGTCCACTCATACCTACACCGTTGGGACCCCCATGAGGCTGGCAATAATATGGATGGACGCCGGGATTGTCAATGATGACATCAAACGTCGAACCTCCTCCAATCACACCTGAATTCCAGGCATCATTTCCGCTTGTGGCATCAGATGTAGTACTGTGTCCACTGCCTTGCCATGTAAAATGAACAACATCACCTAATACAATGGCTACACTTTGTGGAGCAAAGAAATCATCGCCTACAGTTACGTTGTGTGTTGTACCACCTGAAAATCCTACCTGAAGTGAACTTAAAAAACAATTTGACGAGCAGTCGTCCGTCGTAAATGTGATCGTCCGTCCACAGGTTTCGATATCCGTTGATTGAATATTAATGGTGTGTTGAAGACCATTGCCAGGCACATTTACGGTCACAAATACGGGATTGTCCTGGTCAATTTCAAAGGGACTGCCGGGCACGCTCTGACCATCGAGGATTACATCAATTTCAGTGGCATTATCATAGATATCAGTGATATTGATTGTGGTAGGGATCATTCCATTTGCATTGCAATTGCCCAGGGTGTAATTGACTCCAAAATCACAGATCTCGATCCGGATCTCAACCGACGAATTGCATCCGCTTTGTGTCTCAATATTTAAGATAACATCATACCGGTCTGGTGATGGAAACGTATGCGTCGGGTTTTGTTGACTTGAGCCCGATCCATCATCAAAATCCCAGTCCCAGGATACAATAGGATCATTAGCCCCATGTGTCGATAGGTCCTGGAAATGGATCGTGAGGGGTGTGGCATCAAATGTGAATAAAGCCTCACAGGTCTGGCCGGTGGCAACAGATATCCAAAAACTTAATCCAAAAATTATAAGTAGTGACCTCATGTGGGAATATTTCTAAACAAATCAACGACTTACCTGCCCGCATTTAAAATGAGGCACCCTGAACCCGCCGAATGTTATGACGAACGGGCCAGATATGCGAAGAGTTTTGTTAATGGAATTTTAAATTCCTTTGCATTGATGATGTATATGTTAAATACAATATGCTTGTGAATCGCTCTGTTCATCCTCCACGGTCAACAGATCGGTGTGATGAGGATACTTTTTAGTCGTTTCATCACGTTTGGGACCCAACCTGGGAATACATCCTTGTACTTTAGCACACTGTTCTTATAACACTTACGCCGATGAAGGTTTTCTTTTTTGGATTGTTCCTGTCATTCTACACTTTTTCCATTTCTGCACAGAAGGATTTGGATGTGTATGTATTTATTGGTGAAGAATGTCCGGTCTGCAATTTTATGGGGAAACCCCTCCGCCTGATTTATGAAAAGTATAAGGATCAGGCTGACTTTCATCTTGTATTCCCTTTAAAAAACAGCAACTACAAAACATCGCAGCTCTTCAAGGAGCAATACGGCTTACAAGATTTTGAAACACTCCTTGATAAAGATCAGAAAGTGACAAAGCAACTAGGTGCCAGTGTAACACCAGAAGCTATCATCACTGATAAGGCCGGTTTTATAAAATACCGCGGCAGGATCAACAGCGCTTATTATGCTCCCGGAAAAATGAAACATAGTTCGATTAAGGATGATCTGGATTTAGCTTTAGCTTCGCTTTTGAAAGGACAACCAGCTGCTACCCCGTGGCCTTTGCCGGTAGGTTGTTATATCACGATGTATGCTTCGAAGTAGTTTTATCTTTTTTTTCATTTTCACTTTTCTGTGCATTCGGGCACAGGATTCCTATATCACGTACCATCATGATATAGCTCCGATCCTTCAAAAACATTGTGTCAGTTGTCACCAGGAAGGTGAAGTTGGCGCCATGCCATTAACTACATACGAAGAAGTTGCGTCCTATGGAAAAATGATCCAGTATGTCACTGCGACTAAACTGATGCCTCCCTGGTATGCAGACCCAACATATAGCCATTTTGCAGGTGAGCGCGTGATGAGCGAAGAAGAAATAAAAATGATCGGTGAATGGGTGATGACAGAAATGAAAGAAGGTGCATTACCTTATGGCCAGGTGATTTCGAAATCTGTTTCTGTTACTGTATTGCCTCGCGAGCCAGATCTCGTCCTGAGTATGTCTGAAGCATTTGAGCAGTTTGGAATTTACGTGGATCAATACCAGGTATTTGTAATTCCTACTGATCTGAAAACTGACCGATGGATTGAAGGGATAGAATTCGTTCCGGGAAATAAGAAGATCGACAGGTATGCAAGCATTTCTGTCGCACCTCATGGTACATTTGATTCGTTGGATGCATGGGATCCACGTTATGGCTATTATAGTTTTGGCGGATTAAATCTTACGACACCACAACCGTATTGGTATACATGGTCGCCTTTACAAAGCGCAACATTTTTTAAGTCGAACGCTGCCTTATTTCTGCCAAAAGAAAGTGACCTGATCCTTCACATGCATTATGGTCCTACCGGTAAACCGCAAAAAGATTCATCAGAAATCCGGTTGTGGTTTTCGTCGGATGAAAATAAATATCAGATACAGTCGGCACCGTTACTGAATCCATATGGCCTGACCACCGGAACATTTTATGTCCCGGCGAATACTAAAAAAGTTCTTCACGGCGATTACACATTGCCATTTGATATGCAGATCATCAGCATGACACCGCAATCGAACCTGATATGCAGAGCATGGGAGGTGTATGCGAAAAGACCAGGTGAAACACAACCTGTGAAGTTGCTTAAAATACGGGATTGGAATTTTAACTGGAAACATACTTATCGTTTTGATACACCGGTGGTGTTACCAGCGGGAACAGTGATCCATGGATTGGCACATTTTGACAACACGTTAGAAAATCCATGTAATCCGAATGATAAACCTAAAGATGTGCTGTGGGGATCTCATCTTTTCAGTGACCAATACCTGGTTCATTTTGAATTTCTTCCTGCTGCCACCTCAGATCCGAATGTGAAAATTTATATTCCATCTGTTATTAGCGGCGAGGAGTTGCCTGTTGAAATCACTACGGCCAGGAAGGGCAATTATCGTTTTGAGATAACATCCACCAACGGTCTAACAGATCCACTGATCATAGGGCTGATATTGAAAAGCGGAAAACAAAATTTTACCCTGTCATTAAAAGATCTTCTGAATGGAAATTATGTGCTCACCATTTATGATGAAGCAGAAAAAATAATTTCACAATCACTTTTTGTTAAGATGTGGAAAAAGGGTCTTTAATTCATAGATTTCATTTAGGCAGTACGAAGCGGTAAAGTTATTTGGATTTGGTATTTTCCTCCCTGAATGCATTCAGAAATTTTTCGCACAGGTCATGCCATTGCCATACAGCGCCTCACAGCGCTATGGGCATTGAATGAATGTGGCCTGGGTGGATTCCTGCACGCGATCAATTCACCATTCACGGGTTTGCTGGTGGGAAGTATTGCGATGTTGTGTATTGCCGGCATTTGTTTTTTTGCAGAAAATAAATGGCAGACTGTCATGGCTTCACTGGTGATCGTATTGATCATCAAAGGTCTCGTAAGTCCACACTCAACACCCACAGCATATATTGCTGTAACCTTCCAGGCAGTGACAGGTGCACTGATCTATCGCTCCATCCCAAACCTCGCGATCAGCTCCATTCTTTTTGCTACGCTTGGTTTGCTTGAATCTGCATTCCAGAGATTATTGACATTGGCGATCCTATACGGTAATCCATTGTGGAAAGCGATTGACATGTGGGGGAGCTATGTAACTACACGATGGAACATGATATTGCCACTGCCGACATCACAGATGATGATCATTGCATACGTCCTTATTTATTTTCTGAGTGGCATTATCGTGGGATGGATGATCTACAGGTTATTAAACATGACAATGAAAAAATGGAATGATCCCCGCTTCCAGGTAGTTCTGAACTCCCAAAACCGTCGTGAATTATTTTCATCATCGGGATATAAGAAAAAATGGAAAAGATGGGTCGCGTTTTTACTTTTAATGATGATGATAATACTAGCGTATATTTTTTTTGATGAAAAAAATAGTTTCTCCGGTCTTATTGCCATTGCGCGTGCAATACTGCTTCTCACACTGTGGTTTTTATTTATCGGTCCATGGATCATGAAACGGATCCAACGATACCTGGACAAAAAACATCAGCACCTGGCTTCGCAGATATCTGCCACGATGGATGTGTTTCCATACCTGTTGTGGATCCTTGATATAACGTGGAAGGAAACATCTCATTTAGCAGGATTTCGAAGAGTGAAGACATTTGTAAGTGACACGTTTATGTATATTCTCCAATTCCGAACTACAGATGATACGTATCCTGACAGGCCCGACGCGAAGTCTTAAAACAACAACGCTTCGAGCGTGGGTTGATCAACGAAATGATTGTGGTGGTTTCCTCTCTCCTGATGTGGATGGCGTCAGACCTTTATATCATCTCCGCACGAAAGAGCTTGTATCCTGGCAGCATATCATTCCACAGCCGGGTGATGTGATGATCGGACGATTTGCATTTGATCCCGCTGGATTTACTGAAGGCATCAAGTGGCTTGAGGAAGATTTACACGATCCGGAGATGAAACATATCATTCTTGATGAGGTAGGACCGCTGGAAATGAATGGCATGGGTTGGGACCCCTGGCTCCAATCCCATTTGCCTTTCCCTCCTGGAAAAACGTTGATACTGGTCGTGCGCACCACTTTATTAGAAGAGGTTATCAACAAATATCAACTAGAGGACATTGATGTCGTTGAAAAGGATTTCTTCACGACCTGAAGGATGAAAACCCTGTTTTTAGTAAAGACTGTTACCTTTGGGCCAGTAACTGGTCCCGTAGTACAACGGATAGTATGCAGGTTTCCGGAACCTGAGATTGGGGTTCGATCCCCCACGGGACTACAAGAGTGAGAGGGTGAGAGAAGTGAGAGGTAAGTTGTAAAAGCGGTAAGTGGTAAAAGTGTTCTTTGTTTGTTTATCAGCTTGTCCAACCATCCGATAATTGTGATGAACTTGTCGAATCATCACGCTAAATATTTGTCTGCGAAATTCTGCGAGATCTGCGGGCAGTTTTATTTACGCACTTCGCGTCTCAGTGTGACTAGTTTTAAAATCCAAAATCTAAAATCCAAAATCTAAAATCTTGATACAAGTTTCTTCCAATTTCGACAGCGGCAACATTGAGGTATACCGCATCAATGAAAAAATGAATGATATCCAGGTGAAAGTTCGCAAGGATACAAATTCCGATTTTCTGCAATGGTTTCATTTCAGGTTGACAGGTGCAGCAAAGCGATTGTGTAAAATATCAATTGTTAATGCAGGCAAAACAACGTATCCTGTTGGATGGGAAGGATACAGCATCTGCGCATCGTATGATCGCGAAGAATGGTTTCGGATACCGTGCAGCTTTACGCGCGGTCAATTGACGTTTAAATTCAAGCCGCTGCACAACTCAGTTTACTTCGCCTACTTCGCACCGTATTCGTATGAGCGTCACCTGGACTTAATACACCAGGCACAATTGGCTGACAATGTGAGTGCGGAAATCATCGGTAAAACTTTTGAAGGACGTGATATTGATATGCTCGTGATCGGCAAGCCACAACGACGCAAAAAAATTATCTGGGTAATCGCACGACAACATCCTGGCGAGCCTATGGCCGAGTGGTTTATTGAAGGATTTCTTGAGCGCCTGTTAGATCCAAATGATTCAGTGTCGAAAAAAATATTAGAGGACGCTGTATTTTATGTTATTCCTAATATGAATATAGACGGCGCGATTGCCGGTAATCTTCGTGCAAGCGCATCCGGTGCCAATCTCAATCGTGAGTGGCAGAAGCCTACCAAAAAATATAGTCCTGAAGTTTTTTACACGCGCAAGAAAATGGATGAAACCGGCATGAATCTCATGCTCGATGTGCATGGAGATGAAGGATTGCCTTACAATTTTGTTGCTGCATCTGAAGGTATCCCGGGGTATGATGAATACCTGGCGAAAATGGAAAAACGATTTATCGACAACTGGATGGATGCATCTCCGGATTTCCAGGACACACACAAATATCCACTGGATAAACCAAATGAAGCGAATATGACGATCTGTACTAATCAGATTGCACATCGTTTTGGTTGTCTCGCACTCACAATCGAAATGCCCTTTAAAGACAACGCGAATGCGCCTGATGCCCGTTACGGTTGGTCTGATGAGCGGTCTAAGATGCTGGGTGCATCTGTACTTAATCCAATCCTGTTAGCGCTTGGAGACCTCAGATAAAATGAATTTGTAAATGTCGTTTCGGCTGCGCTCAACGACCGATGATCACCGTAAAATAAATCCGTCTTCGAATCGCGGTGGGGTCGTTTCGACTTCGCTCAACGACCGGTGATATCCTGGTATCAAGAAACTTTACAAGTAATATAAACCCCGGTTATCTGATAGTTCAATGAAGTTTTGCCGGTCGTTGAGCGCAGTCGAAAAGACAACAGCAGTCTACTTCTCCGTACTCAACACCATCTTCAAATTCAAACGCGCAGCTATCGACATGACATCGACGAGATCCTGCACCTTGAGATCTTTTGCGATACGAAGTACGACGGTAGGATCTTCGTTACGTTTCACAGCTTCAGAGAGAGCCCCTTCCAACAGATTAGCGGGTACCTCATTAGAGTTGACGTAGTATTTTAATTCCTGAGTTACGGTAAGCGTCAGTGGCTGTTTGGCCATCTGGCTCGTATTATCGGATTTTGGCAGCAGGATCTTGATGATGTTCGCGTTGGACATCGTGGCAATGATCAAAAAGAACAACAGCAGGAAGAACATGATGTCGTTCATTGCCGCCATCGCGTCCTCATCGTGAAATGCTCGCCTCTTTTTGAGATTCATTAGCGCACAGGTTTTTGGAGTCCTTTGATAAACTCAAGTACTTCTTTCTGAAGGTTGAGGGAGAAGTTGTCAATTTTGGTTAGAAGGAAATTATAACCCATAAATGCGACCACACCCACGATCAGACCTGTGGCAGATGAGATCATCTTCTGATACAGACCCGCTGAGATCGTACCTATGGAAATATCTGCAGTCTGTGAAATGTTGTAGAAGATCAGGATAACCCCGAGGATCGTCCCGATAAATCCAAGACGCGGAGCAATACCGGATACCATACTGATATAGCCCATCTTGCTTTCCATTTCACTCATCTCAATATTGGATTGCACTTCAAGCGCTTTCTCAATATATTCTATTGGCTTGCCTATTTGCGACACACCCGCTTTGATGACATTTCCCAGTGAACTTCCTGCCTGATCGCAAAGAAGATTGGCTGAATCAAACTGACCCAAAGAAACTTTATCAAGCACTGTGTTGACCAGGTTATGATCAATCTTGGAGCGCTCGCGAATAAAGATGTATTTGCTGATGATAAAAGCGATCGAGATCAGTGATAGTGCGATCAACGGGATCATGACCACACCACCCTTAAAGAGGATGTCGATCAGGCGCATACTGTCTCCTGCAGCAGCTACGCCTGTGGAATCAACAGCTGTGTTAGTGACTTGTAAGAAAAATCCAAGCATCGTGCGTCAGTTTTGATATATGGGTTACAAAAGTAATACTTACCCTCAAAGGAACGAAGAATTATATAAATAAATGAAATTATATCTTGTTAGCTGATATACAGCTATTTAGATGCCAATTGAGAGTATTTGTCGGCTTATTCCAGGTAGGATTTATTCCTCAATAACGCTATCTCTTTACAGATTCGTATCTGCCAACTAAATACGGGATTATACGATTTTCAAAAAACAGGCCTTGTGACCTTTGTGTTTCCTTCGAGAACTTTGTGTTTACATATTTCTGCGTACCAAATGTTCTAAAACACAAAGAACACAATGGATCCACGAAGTCCACAAATGAAAGTTTCTATAAAGTCGAAGCTATCCACCTTTTCTGCCTTTACCTTCCTTTTTTCCTTTTTTCCTTTCTTCCCTTCTTCCTTTCTTCCCTTCTTCCTTTCTTCCTCTATCCCAGCACCTTCAACCCCACCGCACAATGCAAACATCTCCGCTGATCACAATACTGTTTTTTAAGATGTAGCAACGCCTGCGTCTGCACGGCATCTTCTGCATTCCATCCACACGCGCTCCAGCTTTTGATGATCGTATTTTTTTCTGCAGGCAATTCTGAAAGGAGCGAAATCGCTTTTTCTTTTAATTGTGACAACCCTTGGCGCTTACCATAGAAAAACATGAAGGGTGCCACCAGGTTGATCATAAGTGATATTGCAGTATCCATGCCCAACATCTTTCCAGCAACGGGTGATTCACTTTTAAAATGATAATGTGTCTGCCAATATTCATCAGCAGGTGATACGCGAAAAAGATGGATCCATTCTTTTGTTGCAGCACCACCTGCAATCATCTGCACAAACGCCTGCTGCTTTGACAAGATCACAGCAAGCTGTGCAATACGTACAGTTGGAAAATGCGTGGGCCGCATCCGCATGAATTTCCACTGCAGCGAAGGAATGGTCAACAATCCATATTTCATTTTCAAAAAATCAAATTCTTTTTTCAAACGCGAAGGATATGGTGCGTGAAGATCTTTTGTCAACATACCCGCAACGCCAAAAAGTATGGACTCGATCTGATCAATCCTGTCTGCATGTTTACGCAGCACCGTCAGTGGGATTTTTAATCCAAGGTTTTCCATCGCATCACTGTTCGCCGGCGAACCCAAATGTCGTGACAACATCACAAAGAAGGTTTGCTCCCAGTCACCAATACATCGTTCAAGGATCGTAGCGATGTAATCTGTTTTTGACTCAAGACGCTCAGCCATCAATCGCTCAAGCCATGACACGCGCACGAGATCCGAAACCTGTTTCAATGACGATGCACATGGGACCCATTCCCTGTTGTTCATCAACAACTTGTAACGCTCCAATAAACCATGATCAACCCGATCATATAATTCAATGCACGGAATGACAATGCCCTGTTCTGTTCTGGCGGGTTGATCTTCCTGCCACACTACATGCAGTATGACATTGTTGTAATGTGTATCCCGTTCATGTGAATGTAAAAACCACGACGAACTACGCACATGGATTTCCACATGACCTGCCCACAACTGGTCATCAATGTAAATGCGTGCCTGTAGAAAATCAGGACCCTGATCGTGATTGGGGATCCCGGGATGTATGACCCGGACCTGCTGACCTGTGGTCGTGGTCAGCGCTTCATCGGCATACAGTTTTCGATGCCAGATGAAATGCAATAATTGTTCTTCCATATCTCATTTGCGGAGAAGAACCTGGAAGCGCATGGGGAATTCATTTTTATCATCTGCCTCAAAAAAATCGGATGAGGCGATGTCCCATTCTTCCATATCAAGCTCCGGAAAGTATATGTCTCCAACGACATGAGATATGACCTCCGTGAGGTATATTTTTTCAATTAAATGCAAACTTTGGTCGAAAATCTTGCCGCCACCGATGATAAAGGCCTCTTCCTCCCCCTCATCGTGGCAAAAACTCAATGCCTCCTCTATAGAATGCATCACAATCGCCGATGACGTGATCCAGAATGGATTGCGGGTAAGTACAATATTGACACGATTTTTCAGCGGGACATATCCCATCGAAGCAAAGCTCTCCCGACCCATAATGACGTGATGACCCGTGGTTGTTTTTTTAAAAAACTTCATGTCACGAGGGAGATGCCATGGCAGGCCACCATCTTTTCCGATCACCCTGTTGCTGCTCATGGCAACGATTGCGCTTGTTATCATATTTACTACGCCCTTTCAGGGCTACATTGTGTGGTGTGAAATCCTTCCCAAAACATAGGGCTTCACCCTATGCTAATTTCCTACGCCCCTTCAGGGCTAAAAAACATTATCAACAACTTCAAAAATCAAAACTCCTTGTTCCTTATTCGACATTCCATAGGGCTTCACCCTATGCTAATTTCCTACCCCCTTCAGGGCTAATTTTAAAAACTTCAACATCCGAAATTCCTTATTCATTATTCGGAATTCTTCAGGATTTGGGTTTATTGATCAGATCCGTTTCGAGCATCCGCTTTTCAATGGGTTTACGGCTTTCGATGATTTCACCTGTCAGATATTTTTCCATCATAAGACCTGCAACGGGTGTGGCAAAACTTCCGCCCCATCCTGCGTTTTCGATATATACGGCGATCGCGATCTTAGGCTGATGCCTTGGTGCGAATCCAAAAAATACACTGTGGTCTTCTCCATGCGGATTTTCTGATGTACCGGTTTTGCCACACATCTCGATAAAAGGATGTGACGCCTGGGTAGCTGTTCCCGCTCGCACGGCACCACTCATGCCTTCGATCACTGGTCCGAAATGCCGGTAATCAACTTTCACTCTGCGGCGTGGATAATATTCACTCACTGGCTGTCCTCCGGGTGGAACTCTTGCTTTCAGAATATGCGGATCCGTATACGTTCCTTCATTGGCAATGATCGCAGCAGCGTGTGCCATTTGCATTGTGGTGAGTTGTAGTTCGCCCTGCCCGATACCCATAGACAGGATGTATGATGATCTCCATTTTCCGGGACCATAGATCTGATCGAAATAGGATGGCCCGGGAAGGTTTCCGCTTTTTTCACTGGGCACGTCCACACTGATCTTTCTCCCCAAACCAAATTCAGCAAGATGCGCATTCAGTTTTCTCATACCAATTTCCGGAAGCGTATAACCTGCCTGGTCAATCACCTCTTTATACACGGTGAAAAAATAGGTGTTGCAGGAATACTGCACCGCTGCAGCAACATTATGTGCAGTAGGATGATTGTGACAACCACGCCGCAATCCACCGGAATAATAGGCACCATTACAATACACCGTTTTATTTTCATCTATGATCTTATCCTGCATAGCGATGAGAGCAAGGATAGGTTTGAAAATAGATCCTGGTGGATACATCGCCATGACTGAGCGATCAAATAATGGATTGAGTGTGTCTTCCTGCAATCGTAAAAACGCATCACCCCGCGTACGTGAAATTGATAATTCATTTGGATCGTAGCCTGGTGAAGATACCATCGCCAGTATCTCTCCGGTAGATGGTTCGATCGCAACAATACTTCCTCTTTTGTTTTGCAATAACTCCTGACCGTACGCCTGCAACACATGATCAAGAGATAAGATCAGGTTATTACCAGATACTGCTAATGAATCATGACGTCCTTCATCAAGTGCCTCAATTTCACGACCAAGATTATCTTTCAAAATATAGGATGATCCTTTCAGTCCTCTCAATTCGGATTCATAGATACTCTCCACACCCGTCGACCCTGTGTAATCACCTGCTACATACAAACCCTTCGATTGATCTACACGGTTTTGATCCACCTCTGACATGTAGCCAAGAATGTGCGCGCTATGTTTTTCAAAATAACCACGGGCGCTACGCAACTCACCATAAAATCCTGGAAACAAATGGAGATACTCCTGCACATACTGGAATTTATCAGCAGGTATGTGTTCCATAAATGTGAACGGGACTGACTTGGAAAAGCGCAATGACTTCCAGTCTTTTTCAATACGCTGTCTGTATTCAGATGGTGGAATTTCCAGAAGCTTGCATAGTAATAACGTATCCAGTGTTTTTGGTACCTGGTGGTAAATCACTTTCAGGTCATACACGGGTATATTGTGCACCATCACGTGACCTGTACGATCCATGATCAGGCCTCTGCCCGGATAAAGTGTCCTGCGCACAAGCGTAGTGCGTTCCGCTTTCTGACCATAGGTCGGATCGATCAGTTGTAACCATCCTGTCTGCAGTATTAATACAACAGAAACGAAGATGATCATTCGCTGCACCCATATGGACCTGTCCGTTAGCCGTTCCTGCTGCACTATTTTCTTGGGTTAAATAACAGATGATATCCCATGATGACCATCATTGTCATCAGGAACGTAATAGTTGTTTTGAGGAGTATCTGTCCAATATAAACAAACGTAAAGATCTCACCGACATAATAAACAAACACATGTACAAGCATCAGCAGGCTTGAATAGATCATAAGCCAGTTGATCCCCATCGAATGACGCGTTGGACTCATAGCAGTCGTATACCCACCACGAGGTTCGAGGTACGATAACAGGATGCCACGCACATAACCCGTTGCAGTCAATGCAAATGCGTGCACGCCCATTGTATCGTAAAACATGTCAATCAATAACCCGATTAAAAATCCAATGATCGTCACATAATGACGTGACATACGGATCGGCAACAACAGGATAATGATCGGATAGAGAAATACAGCTCCATGCAGCCACAACCAGTTGCTACCCGAGCTGATGCGCTTCAGGATCAGCACCTGGACAATAATGATCAACAGTCCACGCAGGATATGTCTTACAGATTGTGTCATTGCTGCGTTTCGCGTTCTCCTGTATAATCGACCACATACACCTGGTCAAGGCGAGCAATATCTTCCTGCAGCTTCACTTCGATCGTATAATAATTGCTTCCCCCCTCGATCCAGAACTTGCTGATCGTGCCAATAAAAATGCCGCGAGGATAGATGTATGAATAGCCACTGGTCACAATTGTATCGCCAATTAAAAGATCTGCCTGACGCGGTACTGCCTCGAGGATCATATGTCTTGGATCCGTTTCTTTCCAGATCAGGGAACCGAAATAATTATTGCGCCTGATCGCTGCACTGATACGTGCGGCACTATGGAGAATGGAGATGGCCGTTGAATATTCAGTACCCACCTGGTCGATGATGCCGGCAATGCCATGTGGACTGATGACACCCATGCCGGCACGGATGCTGTCAGCGATTCCTTTATCGAGCGTAAAATGATTGTTGCGCTGGTTAATTGAGTTATTGATGACACGCGCTTCAATGATCCGGTATGGTTCGAGGATGCAACTATCGACGGGACTTTCTGCGATGGAAATGTGCTGGATCGTTCGTTCCAGGTTAAAGATGTTTGTCTTCAGTTTGGCGTTTTCATTTGCCAGGCTGTCAGCGATGTCGCGAAGGTTATTGTATTCGTATGCTTTGTCGGCGAAGTTGTAGAGCCTGCCGGAAAAGATGGATGAGGAGTTGAGATAAATGGTGCGTTGGTTATCATTATAGCGCACGATGAGGACAAGCGCTATCATTTCCAGCACGACAAACAAAAGGAAGGCTGAATACCTGATGATAAACAGGAGAAGGTTATTCATGTGTCAGGCGAAGATATACCTATGACCAGACTTAGCCAATGCAGATCAGACGCGCTTCCTGTCGATCAGGAAGGAAAAGCGATCTGTGTTTTTAAGTGCGATTCCTGTGCCTCTGACGACGGCTCGCAAAGGCTCGTCTGCCACATGTACCGGTAGTTTGGTGATCCTTGAGATCCGTTTATCCAGACCCCTGAGGAGTGCTCCTCCTCCAGTCAGGTATAATCCGGTGCGGTAAATATCGGAGGCGAGTTCAGGAGGGGTATTTTCCAATGCTTTCAGGATAGCTTCTTCGATGGCCACAATGGACTCATCCAAAGCTTCCGCCACTTCTGCATAATTGATAGTGATCTGGCGTGGAATCCCTGTGATCAGGTCCCGGCCGTTCACTGCAAAATCCGGAGGTGGATTATCAAGCTGCTTTAATGCGGAGCCAACATGGATCTTGATTTGTTCAGCGGTACGTTCACCGATGAGAATATTCTGGTTTCGCTTGAGATAGTCAACGATGTTTTCGGTAAACTCATCTCCGGCAGTCCTGAGGCTTTGGTCCGTGACAATCCCTGAAAGAGCGATCACGGCAATCTCGGTAGTACCACCACCGATATCGATGATCATGTTTCCGACAGGTTCTTCAACATCCAGACCGATACCCAGCGCAGCAGCCATAGGTTCGAAGATCAGGAATGTCTCTTTGGAGTCAACGTGATCAGCAGAATCAAAAACAGCACGTTTTTCAACTTCTGTGATACCGCTTGGAATACACACGACCATTTTCAGGTGCGTGAAAAATCTTCTTTTGGTACCGATCATGTTGATCATTCCCTCGATCATGTTCTCCGCAGCCTGGAAATCAGCGATAACTCCATCCTTTAGTGGACGGATGGTCTTGATGTATTGATGCGTTTTCTCGTGCATCTGCATCGCACGGTTACCCACGGCGATGGTCTGTCCCGTACGTGTATCTATGGCGACAATGGAAGGTTCATCTATTACAATATTGCCGTCCTGAATGATCAGCGTGTTGGCTGTCCCTAAATCAATGGCAATCTCCTGTACAAAAAGACTAAATAACTTCATGACCCTTCCTGACTATTTGAGCTGACGGCTCTATTCGCTTTTTAGGCTTGTGAATTAGATGAATTTCCTCTCCTGAGTGTGCTTAATTCGCATGGGTCGATTACGCGCTTTCTTCGAAAGGGATACAAAGAAACCGTTTTTTCCAAAAACAATGAAATTTCACGAAAGCTTCTCATAAACAACATATTATAAAAAGCTGATGAGTGTGTGCAGGGATTCTTATTTCACTACGATCGTGACGCACTGATCCAGGTCCAGATACTTTACAGCCAGGTCGAGAAGGTCCTGGGATGTCAGGGTCTGAATAGCTACTATTTGCTTGTTAAATGACTCATTATCAAGATGTTCTATTTTCATTGACTTTATAAAGTCGAGGGATGAAAACGGGCCGTCGAGCTGTGTCATCAGGTTGCCCATGAGATAATTCCGGGCCATCAGCAATTCCTCCTGGGGGATGAGTTCTGTACGCAACTTTTTTATCTCCGCACCGATTGCGTCTATCACTTTGCTCACATTGTCCGTTGCGGTCTCTGTGCTGATATAAAAACAGCCGTCTTTGGCAAATGAATCGACACTGGAATAGATCCCGTAGGTCATGCCCTGGTTTTCGCGGATCTCGGCCATCAACCTGCTGCCAAAATACCCGCCAAGGATCGTATTCAGCACATACATGCCGGGGAAATCCGGATGTGCCTGTGGAAATAAAGGCCTTCCTATCCGGATGGCGGCCTGATGCGATTGTGGCCCATCAATTTCCTGGTAGCCAGTCTTGCTGATACCCGGAACATCCGGCATTTCATGCGAACCATTCGGATGTTGTGGCATCCATTGACCCAGCGTATGATGCAGGATATCTTCTTCTTTTTCCCCAAAAGAACCAGACACAAAAACCATCCCCCGTTCAGGCCGGAGGTATCGCTGATGGTGCAGGTGCAGGTCCTCTGTTTTGATGTTTAGAAAATCCTCGGGGACCATGTTCTTGCCATATGGGTGGGATGTGCCAAAAATTGACTCAGTCAGTTGCCGGTAGGCAATCACCTCATTCTTCTTCATGTCGATCCGGGTGCGCTCAGTCTTATTGGCAGCATACACATTCAGCTCCCCTTCATCAAAAGCCGGTATGCGGATCACATCTGTAATGATCTCCATGAGTTCCGGCAAAAATCGTGTCAGGGTATACAGCCGGACCCTAACCGTATCAACGCCTCCGCGGGTTTGTATCGTTGCACCCCGGGATTCAATATGCTCTGCAAGCAAGGCCGAACTAAGTGTTTGGGTACCCTCTGACATCAGGCCTGCCATAAATTCTGCGACACCAGGTTTGTGCTCATACCAGCCACCTGCCCGGAAGACACATTCGATCTTCATCACGGGCTCAGATCCCCCTTTCAGCATGTACATAGACATGCCATTAGTCATTGTGGTCACCTCGTAAGCTGGTAATGTCAAATCAGTGATCGGTAATATCTGCGGGGCACGAAATGGATTAGCCATGCGGCAAATGTACTGTTCCTTCATGAGCCGTCCATTCTAAACCTCAGGCAGATCGATCAGGAGATGATTGCTATTTTCCTGAAAAAAAGTAACAATCCCTGTTAACTTTGAGGCTTCCGGAGCCCGCAGGCTCACAACACTTCAATAAACAGACATAATGGAATTCAAAGTCTCATCAGGCGATTTGCTGAAACACCTTAACGTTGTAGCGGGCGCCATCCACGCTAATCCGATCCTGGCCATCACGGAAGATTTCCTGGTGGACATCCGCAAAGGCATGATGACGATCACAGCAACCAATCTCGAGACGAGTATTTCAACCCGCATGCAGGTTGAAAGCAAAGAGGACGGAGCTGTTGCGATACCCGCCAAGATCCTCCTCGAGACATTGAAGGCATTACCCAATCAGCAGGTCTCTTTTGACATTGACCATGAACAACGCTCACTGGTACTCACCACAGACAATGGGATGTATCGCATGGCCATTGATCCGCCAGATGATTTTCCTGCACTCCCTTCATCTGATGATAAAGAAATTGAAGTGCCTGTCAACAGGTTACTCAACGGGATTAACTATACCATCTTCGCAACTACATCAGATGAGATGCGTCCTGCAATGACAGGTGTCAATGTTGTAGTGGATTTTAATAAGATCAGCTTTGTTGCAAGTGACGGACATAAGCTTGTTCGTTATCATGCATTGGGTACTTCAACCGAACAAACCGGTTCTTTTGTTGTGCCGAAAAAAGCAATGGCATTATTAAAAGGTGCCGCACCTTCTGAAGGAAGTGTGTATTTGAAATACAATAAGTCACACGCATTTTTCCGCTTCGAAGAAACAGAAGTGATCTGCCGCCTGATCAACCAGGCATATCCGGATTTCAACGCTGTCATTCCGGTTAATAACAAAAATGTTCTCTACATCAGCCGCACACAACTTTTAGGGGCACTGCGACGCATTAATATTTTTGCCAACAGAACTACGAACCAGGTATTCTTCCGTCTTGCAGACAACAGTCTCACGATCACCACGAAGGATATGGATTTTTCAAATGAAGCCAGCGAACAACTCAATTGTGAATTTGAA
>JANPKZ010000184.1:0-3351 GCA_031426295.1 Saprospiraceae bacterium | reverse complement strand
AGATCAATTTGAATTGCCTGATCTGGAAAACCTTCCGGTCATCAGCGGACCGAATACGTCATCAAGTTTTATGATGCAGAATGGAAAGACGAGTTCGAGTATTGCATATTCATTTATATTGAAACCTGAAGAAGAAGGCATGCTTGAAATCCCAGGCGCTTCGTATACGGAAAAAGGAGAAACATTAACTGTTGATCCTGTAAGGATCATCGTAAAGGATGGATCAAATTCCGGGAAAGTAAAACAATCAGCGAAATCAACATCACCACAATCACCTTTACAAAATCGTGAGAAGAGAAAATTTTAGAAAATACATACTCTTCATTCCGATTCTCTGGATGCAGTTGGTGATTACTTCGTTAGTCGCGCAGGATCCGGTGTTTGTTGCAACCACCTCAGGGAATAGGGTTGTACTGAATAGTGTGTTTTCTATACAGTTTGAATTACGGAATGCCGAAGGGGATGATTTTGAACCACCCTCATTTGGAGATTTCAGGGTGGTGGGAGGACCCTCTATGGGTTCCAGTACCATGATTCTTAACGGTCAGGTAAGCAGAAGCCAGTCATGGACTTTTTCACTCCTGGCTACGAAGCAGGGAACATTCACAATCGGTCCCGCAACTGTGATTGCTGGCAGGAGAAAGATTGGTACACGTCCTGTATCCATCGAAGTTGTTGCTCCAAGAGATATTGCCGCTTCACCTAACACTACATCGGGTGATGACCCTGTATTCCTGGTGGCAGAAATAGCCAAAGGAGATTATTATCCGGGGCAACAGATCCGACTGAATTATAAATTGATCTTCAAAGAAAATGTGCAGACCGTCAATGTGATGTCGGAAGATGATTATGCAGATTTTTTCCTCCAGGGTTTTAATCCCAATAATCGCGATGTTCAATATGAAACTATCAATGGAGAAACATATGCTTCACGTGTGATCAAATCCATTGCATTGTATGCACATCAATCGGGAACCTACACCATTGATCCGATGGTAATGGAAGTTGGCATCAACGCACCTTACCCGGTTAACCAGGGTTTTTTTACAATGCGTCGCCTCAAGAATATCCAGATCGCTTCAAAACCTGTCGAAATAAAAATTCTGCCGTTACCAAGTCGAGCTCCGGAATCCTTCACAGGTGCGGTAGGAAATTACTCTGTGAATTCTACACCTGGTTCAACACAGCTCACGACGGATGATGATTTTTCTCTTCGCCTGGAAATTACCGGTGATGGTGATTCCAAACGATGGGATCCGCCTTCACTTCCTGTCAACCAGGATTTTGAATTATATAATCCCAGGATACTGGAAGATCACCTGCAGGAAGCGGATGGCAAGATCATTCATACCCGTACGATCGAATATTTATTAATACCACAAAAGGCAGGAGAGTTTACAGTTTCTGTACCATTTACATTCTTTAATCCAGTCACATCATCATACGAAACTATTGGTGGTGATACTTTTCAATTGCAGGTTGCACAAGGCAATGCCATGGTGCGTCGTGCTATTGCAGATACATTACACGCTGAACCTCTTGCACTACGCAGCGTACAAAACCGGACATCCAATGACCGGTTCTGGCTCTCGTTGCCGCATTTATTTTTATTTGGATTATTGGTCTCCGGTACGTTTTTCGGATTGTTTGTTTCATATAAAAGAGAACGTGATGCCAGGATCCCTGCTTCAGAGCGTATCAGGTCAGCAGCAGGTCGTCATGCAAGACAGCAACTGGATGAGATCGCAAAGGCTGATGAGATTACTGGCAAACCTTTCTTTGAAAAAGCTACAGAGATCTATTCAAGGTTTCTTTCTGAAAAATTCAGCATTCCTCCGGCTGATCTTGATGTGGCTTTTCTCCAGATGACCCTTCAGAAAGCAAATTTGTCAGAGTTCACAGTTTCTCGCGCAGTGATGTTTTTCGAACAATGTCTTTCTGTCCGTTACGGAGGGATCCCCGGTGGATTTACAAAAGAAAAAATGATCGGGGAGATCCGGGACATCATCGATACGTTGGGCTCCTGACCCGGTAATTCATATCTGATTTTTTCTTCATATCATTGTCAGCGCATTCACCCACCAATATCTTCGGGCATTAGTAGAGCTTCATAATGGCTGTCAAAAAAGCAAAAACAACACCGCCAAAAAAACCTGTCTTTCAACTCAGGTCCTGGCATTATCTCCTGCTGATCATTATACCACTGGCAATATATGCAAGGACGGTATCATTCGGATATGTCATGCATGATGATGACAAGATGATCCTCGAAAATCCGCTTGTCAAAGAAGGTATCAATCCGGTTCTTGCATTCACTACCGATGCCTGGTTTATGGATGCGCGGATCGAATTGTACAGGCCATGGCAGAGTATCACCTATATGATGGACTATGCCATCGGACAGGAAAGTGCGACAGTGTATCATGTCCATAACCTGATCATATTTCTGATCGGAGCATTCCTGCTTTATTTTTTCCTTCATCACTATTTTAAACCACTGCTTGCATGGGCAGGCGCAGTCCTGTACAGTATTAACCTCCTGACACCGCACGCGGTTAGCTGGATTGCAGCACGTGGTGACTTGTACCTGATGGTATTTGGATTATTGTTTTTAATTCTTGTCCAGCAATATTTGAAAAAAGGTACTTCAAAGTATCTATGGTTTTCGATCCCGGCATTTTTTATGGCATTGATTTCAAAAGAATCTGCAGTCGCTTTGTTACCGGTCGCGGCTATTATGATCTATGTAGAAAAGAGAAAATTATCAGGCTCTACAACATGGATGTGGTTAGGCATAAATGCTATTGTTTTTATTATCTATTATGTGCTCCGTGGGAAAGCAATTGCAGATGCGGGAAATATGTCGGTCGTTGCATTTTTTCAAAACCTTCGCTCATTCGCGGAAGAGACTTTGAAGATGATTATCCCGGTAGGATTTAGTGTGATGCCCGGATATTCATTGATCTGGTCCCTTGCAGGGACAGTGGTTCTCGGTGTCCTGGGATATTTTCTTTGGAAGTATACGCCTGAACGAAGAGTCCTTTGGACTGGTGCAGCATTATGGCTCGCGTTATTACTTCCATCACTTGCGTATCAACCGTCATTTGCTGGGGTCGCATACGACTATCTCGATCACAGAACCTGGCTTCCATACGCGGGCTTATGGTTACTCATATTGGGTATGGTGGATAAAATAAAATTTACTTCACATAAATCTGCACCTGTTGTGTTTGGTGCATTGCTTGTCATATGGGGTGCTGCCAATATCTGGCGATCAGGTGTCTACCAGGATTGGGAACATTATTACTCCAATGCTATCGAAACCAATCCGGGTTCAGGTCTTGCCAATCT
>JANPKZ010000183.1:0-13401 GCA_031426295.1 Saprospiraceae bacterium | reverse complement strand
TTAATCCTTAGCTCCTTTGATTCCTGTTTACATTCTTTGGTTGTGGTTCTTCTCCCTACTTGTGCTAACAGGTTACTGGATGGTTATTTTTCGGAAGAGACCATCTTCCCGGCCGCGGATGATCGTGGACTGGCCGGGTGTGAGCATTGTCATAGCGCATAAAGATCATGCTGATGTACTGCTTCAAAATCTTGAGTCGATGCTTACCCAGGATTATCCTCTTTTTGAAATCATTGTCGCAGATGATCATAGTGATGCAGGAATTTTTGAAAAACTAAAAAATGGATTGAGTATAGATCGAAGGATCAAATTGATCCAAAATGCAGGTGTTGGAAAAAAGCAAGCGTTGAATGATGGAATACATCTGGCAGAACATCCTTTAATCTTACTGACGGATGCAGATTGTAAACCTGTCAGTGATCAATGGTTCCGCAGTATGGTGCTGGCTGGTGGAAAGCAGGGCGTAGTGTTAGGTTATTCACCGTATGAAAAATCAAGAGGTTGGTTGAATGCACTTGTTCGTTTTGAAACCGTGATGACG
The DNA here is from genome assembly GCA_031426295.1 of Saprospiraceae bacterium. GTDB lineage: Bacteria > Bacteroidota > Bacteroidia > Chitinophagales > Saprospiraceae > Opimibacter. The sequence goes on along the minus strand of JANPKZ010000183.1, from coordinate 12,860 downwards.
GGCATCCAATACATTTCTGCTGCATTGCATGGACGACCGTATATGAGCGTAGGTAGAAATATTCTCTATCCAAAACATGTAATTGCAGAAACATTAGGACAAGGAAAATTCGAAAACCTTCCATACGGTGATGATGATCTGACAATACAATCGTTGCCGGAGGAGGTCGCTTATTTTGTTTGCTACGAAACAAAAGCGCAAGTTGTAACACAAGCACCGGCTACATGGACTTCGTGGTGGAATCAAAAACATCGCCATATGTCTGCAGGACATCATTATCAAAAAAAACACTGGTGGCGGCCCGGGATTTTTGGGATTGCAATGGTCATTCATTGGTTGTTGTTTCTTGTTTTACTTTTCAGTGTTCCGGCCTATAGATTCATGCCGGTTTTTCTGATCGGTCTGGGTATCCGTTGGCTGGGATATGTAATGTGGACATCTTCACTGGGAGATAAGGACACCATAAAATATTATCCCCTCCTCGAAATCCAATATGCATTCTATCTTGGTGCCATGGGCATGTACACATTGTTCAATAAAAAGAAAACATGGAACTGATCGATATATACTTTCCAGAGATTGATGCTGAAAAGCGAAGTCAGTTAGCCGCTTTGGGTCCGTTGTACGCAGAGTGGAATGAAAAGATCAATGTCATCAGCCGCAAGGATATTGATAACCTGTATCTGCATCATGTATTACATTCGCTGGCGCTTGTCAAATCAGGAAAGATCACTTCGGGTATGAAAATTATCGATGTAGGGACTGGTGGAGGATTCCCCGGTATCCCATTAGCGATCTTGTATCCTGATGTTCAATTTACATTACTTGATTCCACCACAAAAAAGATCAAGGTCGTTAGTGAAGTTGCAATGTCTTTGAATTTGCAAAACGTAATCCATGTTAATGCCCGCGCCGAAGAACACAAAGGAGCGTATGATATCGTATTGAGCCGTTCAGTAAGTTCATTAAAGCAATTAGTCGTGTGGACAAAACATCTTTCGCATCACTGGCTTTGTCTAAAAGGGGGTGAGCAGCGAGAAATGCGTAAGGAATTGCTTCCTATCTTTAAAATGAATTTCACGCCCGTCAATGATTATTTTTCAGAAGAATATTTTCTGGAAAAATGGATTGTTGAAATAGTTAAAAACTAAAAACTAAAAACTAAAAACTAAAAGTTAAAAGTTAAAAGCGTAATTTTCTCACTTCTCTCACTTCTCTCACTTCTCTCACTTCTCTCACACTTCTCTCACACTTCTCTCACACTTCTCTCACATGAAAATAGGCATCATCGGTTCCGGCGCAGTGGCAATATCTCTCGCCAATGGATTTATCAAACACGGGCATCAGGTCATGTTGGGTACGGGCAATGCAGAAAAACATGACATCCTGCGTGAGCGAACTGCAGGTCAGGCAAGTATTGGGTCGTTTACGGATGCAGCTGCCTTTTCTGATTTCCTGGTACTTGCCGTAAAGGGTACCGCTGCAGAAAATGTAATCCGATTAACGGGTATTGAAAACCTGGAAGGAAAGACGATCCTGGATGCCTCCAATCCGATTGCGGAATTGCCACCCGTCAATGGTGTGTTGCAATATTTTACCTCGATCAATGAAAGTCTGATGGAGCGTTTGCAAAAGATAGCACCGGGTGCAAAATTTGTTAAGTGCTTTTCGATTGTTGGAAATACATTAATGGTAGATCCCGATTTTGGTGATATGAAACCTACCATGTTTATCTGCGGCAATGATGCAAATGCAAAAAGTGTAACTACGGAGTTGCTAACTGAAATTGGCTGGGAGACAGAAGACATGGGCGAGGTAGAAGCCGCCCGGGCCATCGAGCCTCTTTGTATGCTGTGGTGTATTCCGGGGTTCAAGTCAGGCCAATGGCAGCATGCGTTTAAGTTGCTGAAGAAATAAATATATTGGAAATTAGAAATTAGAAATTGAAAAATAGAAATGGAAAATTTCCAGTTTCCAGTTTCCAGTTTTTCTCACTCTCTCACACTCTCACACTCTCACTCTCGAGTGCCCATGGAAAATCTAATTTCCTGGTTAAGACAACCTCAATACAGAAATCTTTGCTATATTCGGGTACAGTGAATTATCCCGGTTCACTAAAACCCTGTTACCATGAACATCAGCTACACCCTTGTGGCGTCAATCTTATTTTGCCTCTTTGACGCAGCAGCTATTTCAGCGCAACCCATTTTCCTGGATACTACTTCTGATTCCATTTTCCTGTGCACAAATGATCCTGGCGTCAGGCTGCCAGCAACAAATCAATTGTACCTGGGAGAAGGACATCACGGGGCTTCTTCGTGCAGTGTCCATCTGACACAATCCACAAAAGTCAAAATAGATTGCGGAACGCAGGTGCAATATGAAATCAGGGTTATTTTATTTGATACGTCAGCAGAATATGTATTGCGTCCGCTCACTACAATTTCAACGGATTCACTTTCTGAAGCAGAACTGATTTTCGACACAGAGTTTTCACCTGAGTTTGAAATCATGCAGCATGGGATTCCGTATACCAGTGGTTGTTATCGATATCACCGAATTAAATGGATTGTGACGGATGAATGTGGTGGTTCAGCTATGATGGAAAAATTGGTGGATGTGTATGATTGTTCAGATCCCGTTAATGTGTTCCCGGATCATTTATTTACCCTGCGTACTTACGCGACAGAGTTTATCAATTTTGATATTGACACGTTTGATTTCTCCTGGCTGGATGATTGTTCCGGATCATCTGAATTATTGCTAAGCTTAGATGCATCCAAGCATAAAACGGACAGCGTGCTTGATGCCTGTAATGCTCCGGGTTTTGGAGTGGAGTTGCCTTTTCCAGTTTTCATCGCGGACAAAGGAAGGGATCTTAATTGTGATGGCGCTATCACCTGGGAAGAAAGGCATATTACGGAAAGCTATTTTTTAGTGGTGCTTGTGGATTATTTTGGCCTATGTCATCCAAAGATAGATGCCTTTATAGCGGGAACGATCGAAACAGATGGTCACAGTCCTCTTCCTGATGTGGCAGTACATATTACAAGTCCACATCAAAACTATCCTCTCCTGTTGACAAATGCGAAAGGAGATTATATGACATATGCCCAGGGAGACAGCGTAACCATCAAACCCAAAAAAAATGATTCACACAAGAATGGTGTATCAACGCTTGACGTGGTGCGTATCCACAAACATATAACAGGAATAGATACCATCACCAGTCCGTACGATCTAATAGCAGCTGATGTAAATGGGAATCACCAGGTTTCGATCCTGGACATGGTATCGATCCGGAAACTTATCCTTGGCGTTTATACGGAGTTCCCATTCGTGGAAAGCTGGAAATTTGTTCCAAAAGAGTTCCAGTTCACTGACCCATTAAAACCATTTCCATTTCCGGAGACGATCTTTGTTGAAGATCCATTTACAATTTCGTACAATGGCGATTTTATCGCTGTGAAGATGGGAGATGTAAACAATACAGTATTTGCAACCGGAACAGAGGTAACCACCAGGAACGAAAAAGCATCTATTGAATGGATTGCACAGCAACAAGATTTTCTGATTAATGATCATGTTACAATTCCAGTTTACGCTACTGATGATTTTAGATTGAATGGCTTTCAATTCACCTTAACCCATCCCGACCTGGAATTTGTAAATGTTACTTCAGGTCAAATAGAAATCTCAGATGATGCTTATGCCATCTTTGACGATCACATGACCTTTAGTTGGTATGATCTCGATCCTTTACAAATCAATAACGATGAACCACTCTTTTCAATAGTCGCACGAGCAAAACAAAATGGTAGTCTCAGCGATAACCTAAAGATCAATTCTGATATCACGCAGGCCGAAGTGTACGATGCAGACCAGAATATTTTCGAACCCAGGCTTATCATTCAATCCGAAGAACACATTGTTAATAACGAAGTGATCGTTTATCCCAATCCATGGAAGGAAGAAATACATATTTCATTTGAGATGCGTAATAGTGGAGCAGTAGACTTCAAACTATTTGACGCGTTGGGAAGTGAAGTTTATTCAATTGAAGAAGAAGCAGTATTTGGAGAAAATATAATCACAGTTAATAAAGAAGATGTAAGTGCCACAGGTCTTTTGTTTTATAAACTTTCAACTAAAGATTTTCGAGCGACTGGTGTAATGGTCAAACCTGATTAACCCATACGCCAAACGGAGTTTGGCCAACACACAATCGTAGGCACAGCCTACGCTTAACATTTCAATTTTTAAATTATTCTAAAACCCTTACCACTTTTACTGAATACCACTTTTACTGAATACCACTTTTACCACTTTTATTGAATACCGAATACCGAATACTTCCAATGCCAGAAATGACATTGACACAACCACACGCTCCTGGCCCAATGAATTAACCTCACTGATACTCCGGAATATCCTCCCACTCATTAGGCTCAATCCAGTATACATCATGGCCGAACGTATCGACGAGATAATTGCGTAATGCCTCTTTCATTTCAGCAGACTGTTCGAATGAAGCGATCACACCTTTCTGGTTCTGCTCGTATTTCACATCGGAGGTGTTACCGCCCAGCACGAAATACAAATTGATCCATCCGCTTTTCTTCGCCTGCTTGACGCGCTTGATGAAATCAATTTTCTTCATCTTATTCGCTGCTGTCTGGCCAGCATTGATCTTGAGATTGTACAAGATGTCCTGGTCAAAGCTGTGAATACCATTGACGCTGAGATTGATGGCGCTGCTTTGAATAAACACCACAGGACAATACACATTCCCTTTTTCAATCTTCAGATAGTTGCGGAAGGTGTTAAAGCGGATGTCCTTAAGATCTTCCATATGGACATACTTGCTGAAGTCCTCAAGGATTTTCATGTCCTTTAATTGGCCGTCATTAATCTCAATGGCTGCTTTGACAACAACTTCATGTTGACGGATGTTTCCTTTTTTATCATACGGGATAATAGTTTCAGTCCACACATTTGCTTTGCCCTTTAGATTCTCTGAGGTAAGAAACGTCTGATCAAAATTTTCAAACGAAGCGAGAAGCTGCTCCATTTCAATTCCTTTCACGATCCAATTGGCTTTCAGTATTGGTGCCTGGTCCCAACCCGTAAGAACTCCTTTCGTTTCAACTTTGCCCTCACTATGATCGCCGGTAAGTTCAAAATTGACCCGATCATTTTTAAATTCAAGCACGCCTTCAATATTTTCACCAATAGCTTTATTAAGCGCGAACCGTTCCAGCTCCAGATTCATGGTGCCGTCTTCAGCCAACGCAATATCCCCATCCCCCATTTCAATCTGATCACCATTATATTCGAAGCGTACATCTTTCGTTTTTAGCTGACCATGACTTTTTTCAATAAATGTTTTTGTTGAAAATGTTTTGGTATCAAAACCCTGAATTGTGAACTGATCAAAATCAAACAGGCCTTCTTTAAATGTCCACATGGCGGGATCCGTAATCAGATTAAGCAGGCTCACAGGAAATGCACCTTTCAATTCCACGTCCAGAATCGGACTCTTTATATTTTCCATTCGCAGATCAGCTGTCAACGAATTTCCCTGAAACGAACCATTCCGAAGATTGGCTCGCAAATAGGAATCGCGTCCATCTTTTTGTTCACCGGCATCATAGGCAACATCCAATACAATGCCACGCAACTGACCACCTTCGCCGGGAAATTTAATGATGCCATTTTTAAGTTCAGATGAAAATGTGATACGAGGACTTTCTTTTGCAGAAGAATATCCTTTGATCTCCAGCTGCCCTTCTGAATTACCGGAAAACGAATATTGATCCCAATCTTTTATTTTTTGAACAGGCAGGAGTGATTTGATTACCTGTGGATCACCATCATTCCATGCTGCATGAAGATCAACCCATTGTCGACCATCTTCCTTTTTCATCAGGCCGGAAACCTCCAGCGTGATGCCGTCATTTTTGATATGCCAGTTTTTTAACTCCTGTGTACCTGCCGTAAGGTCATATTTATACGCACCTGTCCATTCAAATGTAAACGGCTGTGACTGATGATATGATCCCACGGACAAGCTATCGAGCGTGCCCGACATATCGATATCACCATCAAAGAGTTTTCCATTAATCTCGCCATCGACATTGCCATCAATGATCTCCACATGAAAGGATGTGCCTGACCGATCATTATACACGAGGAGTGTATTTTCAAAATCGATTTGCCGCACCATTGCATCCCATTTGGAACTATCACTTTTAACATTAGATCCATCAGCACTAACATCGTCATCAGATTTTTTAAAGACCTCGTATGACCAGCGCGATTTATTTTTTGTGATATGGATTTTGCTGTCTGAGATTTTGAGCCGGTTGATTACGATTCGTTCGCTGAGCAATGGAAATAATTTCAGCACCACATCAATATTACCACCCTGGATGAAAGGTGATTTTTCTGAACCCAGATCGATGCCTTCCAGACGTAAGGCCGCTGATGGGAAATACCGCAGCCATTCCAGCGACACATCTTCATATCGTAATGAGTCGGCCATCTGTCCCTGCATCATGCTGATGACCTTTCCGACGATCGCATCACTTTTCCATTGCATCATCGCCAGGAATGAAATAGCCAGCACCAGGAAGGCGATGATCAACACTTTGAGAATCGTGTATTTTTTCTTTTGTACAACGAGAATTTCGGATTCCATCAGGTATATGTTCAGTCAGTGATGTCCAACAGCACAATGGACAACTCCGGAAAATTATAGTTCAAAATATGTGGGTAATAGATGCGGCTGAAGGAAAGACGTGAGTACGCATCAAACGTAATGAGACATACAAATATTTTCAATGCGTCTTTGGTGAACGTCGTATCCATATAGTGCAAATGTCGATCTTGAGCCTCATGTCATTATGGTTGGGTGATACACAGCTTACATGGGTCCAATGGACAATCGCTTTCATAGCCATCTTTCTGTTAGGTATTGCAAAAGGCGGGATCAAAGGACTCGGACCGATTATCACTGCTATCATCGCCCTGGTGTTTGGTGGAAAGGCATCCACCGGTATCCTGATGCCATTACTTATGGTTGGGGATGTTTTTGCGGTCATCTATTATAATCGTCATGCCAGGTGGCCCTACCTGTGGAAACTCATGCCCTGGATGATTGTGGGTATCCTGGTGGGTGTATGGTTTGGCAAGGATTTGCCCGATGATCAGTTCCGGCGAGGTATGGCCATATTGATCTTTATCAGTGTTTGCCTGATGTGGCTACTTGACCGATATAAGGAATATAAGATCCCGGACAACCGGATATTGGCAGCAGGGATGGGAAGTGCATCCGGGTTTGCCACTATGGTAGGAAACCTGGCCGGACCATTTTCTGAGCTCTATTTTCTGACTATCCGGATGCCCAAAGAAGCATTTATCGGGACTGCCGCCTGGTTGTTCTTTCTGACCAACATTATTAAACTGCCTTTTCATATCTGGTCCTGGGGGACGGTCAATATACGTTCCCTTCACCTCGATCTTGTGCTATTACCCGCACTCCTGGCTGGACTTTGGATGGGTATCTGGCTGGTTAAACGACTAAATCAGGATCAATTCCGTAGCACAATTCTACTTTTTACTGCTTTAGGGGCCTTAGTAGTCTTCTTTAGTAGTTAGAAATGCCCGTTAGTAGTTAAAAAAATAAAATTTTTTCTAAATGTGCTCCCTCCCAGCATTCTAGGGTAAACCCTGATTGTTTTTTAGCTGCCAATATCTTATAGATTAAGAATTCTTGGCATATAATGTTTCCCCGCGTTTTTTGGCACAGGTATTGTTCTAAAAATACCGGTTATATCATGGAGCGGCTTGTTTCAATGCCTTTTCATGTATTAGCTTTGGCGCAGAATGATTTGAGGATCAGTATATTATAATTTTTTATAATATCAACCTCGACCTGATGAATGATTCCATGCAAAACGAGCATGGCCGCTATGTCAGCACCTCCTGGTGCGACATTGTGGGTGTTTATAAGGGAGAGGAGACTTAAAGAAGAATAAATTTTAATCTCATTATAAACACAACAAATATCTCATGAAAAGAATGTTGATTTTAAGGATAGCTATTTTGAGCTTTCTCCTTGCCGGGTTGAGTTTCTCGTATGACGGGAATCAGCTTAGTGCTCAAGCCACTCTTTCTTCAGATCTCTACTCGGAACCTTCCGGATTGTTTGCTGCGCCAGCGACTGCTTCTGCACGTATAGACAATGCGATTGCTCCAATTAAGGATCTGCTGTCAAATCTGACACCAGGTACACCTGCGTATCAGGAGGCTTGGACTAAGTACACGCTTTATACTACAGCGCAGTTCCATTTTATGAATGGTAAGACTGTAAAGGAATCGATTGTGCTGGCGGTCCAGGCAATCTCTACGGATGAATTTAGTGTCCCTAAAGGAGGACTGGCGATCTTGAAGCAACAATTAGTAGACCTGCTTAAAATCTAATGGACATTAAAGACTCCTCATTATATCAAACCAATTCAAATCCATATCTCATGAAAAATAATTTTACCAAGACCATTCAATCTGGATTGTCGCTGGTGCTGAGCAAGAAACTGTTGGCAGTGATGCTTCCGTTTCTGTTTCTGCAGATGGCTCACGCCCAGTTGAATTATGTTGTCGGTACTTGCGCAGATCCGTACGTTCAGGTACAGGGTCAGGCGGGTTCCGTTTTTATTGGTCAGGGCGATGATGCTACATTTACTAACCTCAACCTCCCTTTCCCTTTTACTTTTTATACCACTGCTTACACACAGTTCCTGGTGAATACCAATGGACACCTTGTGTTTTTGCCAGGCGTTAACCGGGGGTTTGGGAATACAGCTCTGCCTACAGCCACTGCCGGTGCTGCATTGTATCCATTCTGGGATGACCTTCATAGTACTGCGACTAATCCAAACTCCGGGATTTATACACGCGTTGATGGTATCGCACCTAACAGGATCTTCTCTGTTGAGTGGTTCAATACAGGTGCATTTTTTAATGTAGCAGGTCAGACCATTACATTCCAGATCAGATTATTTGAAAACGGCAACCGTATTCTATATCAATATCAGGATGTGATTTTTGGTGGTTCACAAGCTGCTCAGAATGGTGGTGCAAGTGCTACTGTAGGTCTTGAAGGCCCACTGCCTGCGCCACGGCCAAGCACTACGTACAGCGTCAATACTGCTAGTTTGACAAATGGTCAGTGTATCGAGTTTGTACTCCCTACACCATGTGTTGCAAACCCACCTGCCAACCAGACAATACCAGCCGCTGCTGGAACTTGTGCTGCTACTGCAACGGTTCAGATCACAGGATCTACACCCACAGGCTGTCTTAACGGAACCACCACAGGTCTTCGTTACAGAGTTGACGGTGGTCCTGCTGTAAACGTACCAAGTCCGCTTGCTCCGTTTCAAATTCCTAACTTGTCAGCGGGTGTTCATGTTATTACCTATGAGGTTTACCTCATTGCCAATAATGCGCAGGTTGGTTCTTCAACCAGTACCATTACGGTGTTAGATCAACAGGCACCTGTTGTTAATTGTCCTTCAGATATTTTTGTATCGCTTGACCCAGGGGCTTGCTCAGCAATCCTCAATTTCAACGTAACAGCAACAGACAATTGCCCTTTCCAGGGGCCATCCACTACATCACAGGTACATGGTTCAATTGCTACTAACCAAAACAACTTTGCCACGATCACTTTCGGCTTTAGAAATGATGGTACAACGCCTATAGCTATTACTGGTGTTAATGCAAACCTCGGAAATTTCCCTGGCCCTGCATTTAATGGTGTAGTAGCAACCCGCATCCTTTTTGGTCCTATTAACGGTCTTGGATCAACTACAGGCACTGCAAATATCGGTGCATGGACAGCAACTCCTACCCAGAACATTAACGTCAATGTAACGCAGTATTTCGAGACTACACTGGTACCTATTCCTGCAGCATCACAGGTTGTTTTACAGCCTGGTCAAGCTATCGGTATTGCAGTTCAATCTACGAATGGCAACTTTATGCGCTATGCGAATGGCAATCAAACAACTACAGACGGAGTTGTTTCTATCATCAGTAATGGTCACTTTGCCGGTGGTGCTGTAGCCGTTTTAGGTAATACACCACGTTTGTTTAAAGGCTCTGTGAACTACGCAGTCTTTACTCCAAGTCTTCCTGTTACCCAAATTCAGGGATTGCCTTCAGGAAGTGATTTCCCGATTGGCACCACTACAAATTGCTTTATGACAACAGATCTTGCTGGTAATACAGGAACCTGCTGTTTTACTGTCAATGTGGCGGAATTCCCAACACCAACTACTACCCTTGCTTGTAATGATAATGTACAGGTATCTGTTGATACTACTTGTACAGCTTTCGTTTCAACAGATATGATCCTTGAAGGTGGCCCATATGGCTGTTATGATGATTATATCGTAGCTGTTCAGGGTTTTGGTTCAGGAAATGGTGGTGTTCTTATCAATAGCTCAGCTGTTGGTCAGACATTGACAGTAACTGTAACAGATCCTACCACGGGCAATAGTTGCTGGGGCACGATCAGTGTGGAAGACAAAATCCCGCCAACGATCGAATGCCGCGACGTAACTATTATGTGTGGTGAGCAATTACCAGAGGAACCAGCTCCTGCTATCTCCGGATATCAGACACTCCTGATTACTGGATTGAATGATCTTCTCGAGTTTCCGGCAGTTCTAGAATATGAATTTGACTTTAGCTACCTGCCAAGCACTCCTGCATTGGATATTGATGTACGGATCCAGATTGACGACCATACATTCCTTCCTGATGTGAAGATTGATGTTGAGTCACCAGCTGGCCAGATACAGAGAATTTTCGAACTTACGGGTTGTACTGGTCAGGATTGGCCAATCAATGCTACATTCGATGACGAAGGTGGTGTAATCACACTTTGCGTGGACTTGAATGGTACAGCTGACACGCGTCTGCAGCCTTTAGCGAATCCCGGCGTTTCCACACCGTTACTTTTCAACCTTGATGGTGAAGATGCAAGTGGTGTTTGGATCGTGAGGATATCAGATGTTTTTGCAGCGGATGATGGTCACGTACGTGAAGTAGGTTTAGCCATTTTGGTAGATCTGCCACAAGTAGTACCTGCTGACAATTGCGGCGAGGTGGATGTAACATTTACAGATGTTGAAACAGGCGACCCTTGTACGGGTTTAATCATCGTTCGTACGTATGTTGCTACTGACCAAAGTGGTAACACTGCTGCATGCGATCAGAACATTACAGTACTTCCATTGGAAATTGATTCAGTTGTATGTCCTCCTGCATTTGTAGGTTCATGCGGTGATGATTCATCTCCAGAAAATACAGGATATCCTACCGTAAATGGTAATCCAATCACAAGCGAAACCAATGTATGTAACATCTTCGTTGGATACTGGGATAAAGAACTTGCAGATTGTGGTGAAGGAACGAAGATCGTTCGTACCTGGACAATCCTTGACTGGTGCACACAAGAAACATTTGAGTGTACTCAGGTGATCAAACTTACAGACGATGAAGCTCCTGAACTGACTTGCCCATCAAACATTACTGTGGGTACTGATTTCTGGTATTGCTACGCAAACGTTAGTGTTCCACGTCCAACAGTTTTCGATGAGTGCGGATCTTCATTCGTTCTGTCGATGACTGCTACTGCAGGTGTTGTTGTCAACTTTGGTAACAACTACGTAATCAACCAACTGCCATTAGGCACACATGTAATCACATGGACTGCTACTGATGAGTGTGGTAACTCTGCTACTTGTACATTCACCATCACTGTTGAAGATGATGTAGTACCTGTTGCAAATTGCGATGCTCACACAGTTGTTGCATTGACGAACGACGGACCATTCGGAATCACATTGGTTCCTGCTACAGTATTTGATGATGGATCTTATGACAACTGCGGACCAGTAACATTCCGCGCACGTCGTATGGATTCTTGTATTGACTTTGACTGGACCACAGAAGGTGCATGCGAAGACGATACCCCGGGCGGTATCCCACCGGTGAATAGCCGTGACCGTGGTACTGTACACCGTGACTGCGTGCCTTTCGCATGCTGCGACGTTGGAGCAGGACCAGTAATGGTAGAGCTTGAAGTGCGTGATGCATCAGGAAACCTGAACTTCTGCATGGTAGAAGTAATCGTACAGGACAAGATCTCTCCATTCGTAGAGTGTCCACCAGACATCATCATCTCTTGCGACTTCTGGTTTAATGTAGAAGAAGGAACATTTGTAGATGCTGAAGGAAATAACAATGGTAACCTTGACGAAGACCCACTGAGCGCTGTATTTGGAAACATGTTTGATGCATTCCAGTACAATGATGACGAAAGTGTACGTGAGGATATCATCATCAATGATCCAGGAAACGAACTGTTCAGCCAGCCTCACTTCTGGGGAATCGACGGATGGGCAGATGATAATTGCGAAGTAAACTTACAAGTACGGGTACGTGTGATCAGCGATTGCAGTGGAGATGATCTACCTGCGAATGCTCCTCCGGGTGCAGTGAAACTGATCGAGCGTCGTTTCAGCGCCAGCGATGGCAATGAAGGAATTGCTCCGGGCACATGTACGCAGCGTATTTATGTTGTGGACTTCGAACCATTCTACATCGACGATCAGACTTGTAACAACAATGATCCTAACGACGGTGTAATCTGGCCATGTGATGTAACATTAACTACATGTCCTGAAGACTTAGGCGATACTGGTGAACCAACAATTTTTGATGATGCTTGCAGCCTGATCGGTGTAGCATACGAAGACACAAGGTTTGACTTTGTGGATGGCGCATGC
>JANPKZ010000182.1:0-5908 GCA_031426295.1 Saprospiraceae bacterium | reverse complement strand
CGTACTGTCTGCAATATTTTCAAGTGCTGTTTTGGTCAGAAATGCCTGGTGACTGGTGATGAGCACATTGGGGAATGTCATTAAGCGGGCAATCTTATCATCCTGCAGTATATGTTCCGAATGATCCACAAAAAACAGACCTGCTTCTTCTTCATACACATCCAGTCCTAAATATCCAATCTGCCCGTTTTTCAAACCTGTAATGACATCTTTCGTATTGAGCAGTCCCCCCCTGCTGGTGTTGATGATCATTACGCCTCTTTTCATGCTGCTGATAGCGGATTTATTAATCACATATTTGGTAGATGGCAGTAAGGGAACATGTAAGGTGATCATATCAGACTGCTCACACAGGTTGTTTAAGTCCGTATAGGTGACTTCGTACTTTTCTTTTAACAATGAATCCTCCTGCACGTCCACAGCCAGGATTTTACAACCAAAACCGTGGAGAATTTTTGCAACAACCTTTCCAATCTGACCAGTCCCTATGATCCCGGCTGTCTTACCATTCATATCAAATCCGGTTAACCCTTCCAAAGAAAAATTAGAATCCATAACCCGGTTATGTGCACGTATAAGTCTGCGATTTAATGCAAGCATTAATGCGACTGCATGCTCTGCTACTGCATATGGAGAATACGCAGGGACTCTGGCGACTCTCATTTTTAACTGGGCAGCTTTTTCAAGATTTACATGATTAAATCCTGCAGACCGTAATGCGATGAATTCAACTCCTAATGATTTCAAAATTTCTAACACCTTATAGGAACCATCATCATTTACGAACAGGCTGACAGCTTTGGCACCGGATGCGAGATGTGCTGTATCCACGGTTAGAGGAACTTCCAGTTGCTTTAAGATATGTTTGCCAGCACTTGCTGATTCAAGAAATTCTTTTTCAAATTTGTGAGAACTGAATATAACGGTGTCCATTATTTGATTTCATGAGTCATATTCCAGCTGCGTCAAACGCAATATTTGCCTGGGTGTCTGCCTACAAGAAACCTTCGGAACTTCAGGCTGAAATTGAAATATTTATTTACCCAAATTTTTGGGTGCATACAGGATCAGCTCCTTCAGTTTAGTTCTTTAAGTAGAAAGAATGGGTTCATTGGAGCCTTCAACGAATTTCTTCGAACATTTACTGGCTAGATCCAAAGACTGAAAGAAAACTTATTTAATTTCCTTCAAATCCATTCCACATTGAGGACATTTGCCAGGCTGATCTGCTTTCACCTCAGGATGCATTGGGCAGGCATATGAGACAGTTGGTTCTGATATATGGTCACTCATGGTTAGAAATTTTATTTAGTTACTAATTGTTAGCCAACCACTGTTTGAATGCAGCGATTTCTTTGGTCTGGTCTGTGATCATCATTTGGGCCATCTTCTTAAGTTCTGTATTGCCACCATGCTTCAATTGCATCTCTGCCATATCGATGGCACTTTGATGGTGTGAGATCATCATCATGACATAATCTTTATCTGTATTACCGGACATTTTCATTTTGTCCACCATATGATTCTTCGACATCATATCATGGTCATGATCCATGGAATCCATTTTCTTAGGTGTATCAGACATCTTATGCTTGTCAACAAACATTTGCAGTTGTGAAATTTCTGATTTCTGAGCAGTAATGATATTCTGAGCCATGGTTTTCATCTGTGTATTGCTGCCCTTCGCAATTTCAATCTGACTCATATCCACAGCCGCCTGGTGGTGGACTTTCATCATCCTGGCAAAATCAAGGTCAAAATCTCCTGACATAGTCAATGCTTTCATATCCCGCATAGAATTTTCCATGACAGCCATCAATCCATTGTCCATGACCATAGGCTCTTTCGGCGTAGTTGTTTTCATCTCTGTCTCGGGCTTTCTGGTGGCTTTATGAGTGGTATCACAGGATTGGATTAAAAATGTTGCTGCAATCAGGATGAGGCTTGCGACGATCAAATGTTTCATAATGGATAGAATTGAGCACTTGTAACAGATTACGTGCTCTTTAGTTGTCTATTAATAATCGCCATGACGATCTTGAGGACCTGAGCACCCACAATGCTGTAAGATCAAAACTGATTTTCAATCTTTCCCAGGCTACCGTGATGATCCCTGCTCTGTTACCATGATCTTCAATAAAGTATTGCAACCTTCCTGTGTGGATTTGATATTCATTCTGACGACATCCTCCTTAGGATCATATGCTGTTGAAGGTTGCCAATCCCTGTTGATAATGACCGTCCATATTTTCTTGCCAAGAATGGTGAAGATGGCGTATTTGCCCGGATGGATTTCTTTAAGTCATTAATGGAAACAAGTAATTAGCTTAAATTGCTTTAGGTTTGTCCGGGATGACTCCGTTTCATACTTTCCTGCAAATCAATCCCTGCAGGTGCTGGACGTTTATACCCACCATGGCTGGTCCCACCCAACCTTCTGAATAACCCTCCGTCTATAAAATGTGCATGGTAAGATGGTAAGCATTGTTGACGAAAAATCATTAGTTGACCTATGCCGGAAGAAAAACCGTCAGGCACAAAAACTCCTTTTTGATACTTATTTTAAAAAAATGATGCCCATTTGTTTGCGATATCTTAAAAATGAATCCGATTCCCTGGAGGTTATGAATACAGCCTTTTTGAAGGTATTTGACAAAATTGCTGATTACAAGGCAGAGGGACGACTTGAGTCATGGATCAAACGGATCGTCATCAACACCACCATTGATTATATCAGGAGCCATAAAGCCTACAAGGAACAATTCATCCATACCAACGAATTTCATCTCTACGGGGAACCTGTAGAAGAAACTGACTCAAGTGATGTCGTTGATGATTATCCGGATTTTTCAAAGGAGGAGATATTTGACATGGTCGCGACTCTGCCTCCCGCCACGCGTGTCGTTTTTAATCTTTTTGTAATCGATGAATTCAGTCATAAGCAGATCTGCGAACAATTAAAGATCAGCACCGGCACATCCAAATGGCATTTGTCCAACGCCCGCACCCTATTAAAAGAAAAAATTAATCAGGCAGGAGTGATCAAACGTAAAAATGTGAATCATGGCTAAAAAGCGCCAGGATCTTGACAAACTTTTCAGAGAGAATCTTTCTGATTATGAGCTTTCCGGCCGGCAAGGCAACTGGGATCTATTAAGCCATTTACTCACCGAACAAGAAAGAAAAAGAAAGAACAGAAGATGGTTGTTTTTCTTTTTCCTGTTTGCCGTATTGGTAGCGGGAAGCTGGATCGTCATCCATACCAATGAACAAGCTTCCAATACTGTTATAGAACAAATATCCTCATCAAATTCAGAAAATACAGATCAAACTATACCAACACCATTGATGAGAAATGAACCAGGACCGGATTCATCAAAAATGGAACACCACAATCAGAACCTGGATTCCAACAATACCATTCAACCAGTATCGTCCCTCTCTTCTAAAAAAACCTTACCTGAACATCAAATTAATAAATCAGCAAAAAGCGCTCCTTCCAATTTCAAACAAAACTTTCCTAAAAAGAAACTCAAAGCTGAAGGCCTCCATACCAATCTTAACGCGCAGGGAAATACTGAGACAACACAACCTGAGCCCGTAAGCTTACATACTCAAATTTATGACTCAGAAACGGAGAGACTGAAGCAGAGCCAACCTTATATACAATCCAGACCGTCAGTAATTACGGATCTGTCACAGCCGGAAATTCTGAATCAGATTCCAGTCTCAGCAACACCAACAGAAAGTATATCTGATACTGAGGTTGAAGCACTAATAGGTGACACAGATTCGTCAGCAATTCAACAAAACAATCAGCCAACCATACAATCTGAAAAAACTATTTCGGATATGGTGATGTCAGAGGTTATCAAGTTAGATTCATTTGGCTTTATTATAGTGGATAGTACATTGATAACTTCATCTAATCCGGAAGAAATATTACCCGTATTCCAGGAGTTTAAACATTTCAATATTCAGGCGGGTGTCAATCTTTATCAGACCAGTGACGTATGGATCAATGAATTACAGGCAGCACCTGCGTTCGGTATGGAGTATCGCTACCCGATCTCACCAAAATGGATCGTTGGTGTCGGCGCTGGGTATTCGCCTGAGGGTGGTTATCATCTGCATGATACAGCAACTCAGGAAACTTATTTCTTTGATCACATCATATCACAGCAAGCCATTCAGATTAAAAAGCTGCATAAATTCTATTTTCCATTGTCTGTCTATTATCAATTATCCCCAAAACACTCCCTGGCGGCCGGTCCTCAACTAACTTATTTGCTCAATACCAGCAGTGATTATTCAGAGATCCAGCATACCACCACCAGCAATATGACATCCACGGAATCTAATGTGAAGGGATATATGGATGGCCTTAAGCCCATCACTCTTGGTATAACACTGGGGTACAGGTATAAGATCACTAATCGGTTCGATGCAAGCGCCCGGTATACACAGCAAATTACATCTGCATACATCAATGAATACTTTGATGGAATTAATACAAAACCATCTGGTTCTGTTCAATTTCTAATCCATTATAATTTTTAACACCCACAGAATATAAATCATGTCATCAATAAAATATTTTCTGTTCATCTATGGTTGTTTGTTGCTTGCAGCATGTGAGCGCGAGCATCTGCAACCCACTATCCCGGGTCAACCAGATCCGCTAGTGTATTTTATCGGCAGGATCGGCACGGATTCCATACGCGTAGGAGGCGGTATTGATGACTATGTGGGCAACACCTATGTCACGGATACACTTACAAATCGTGTTTTTCACTTCACGTTAGAGCAACCACTGCATCCACAAGCCAATGCTATACGCATATCAATAAATAATTACATGGTGCATCCGGGCACCCTGCAGGATGATCTGGACAACTCGATGTTCCCGGATGACAGACATTATCAGGACAACCACCCTTTTATACCATTGGCTGTCACTGTGGAATGGCACAATAATCATGGAATCAGATATTCATCAAAAGCTTTGATTCAAAGTGATTTGTTTTCTATCACAGAGGTCACAGAAATCATACATGAAGGAAAACCGTATAAAAAAGTAACAGCGGAATTTGAATGTAATCTCAGCGATGGTGCCGGTCATTTACTTCACCTGACGCATGGACGGGCTGTGATGCTTTTTGGAGGATTTTAAAACACATTTCATAAAAACACCCAACCTAATAGCTAACCATACGTCTTTCGTTTATTCTGCATTCTCAACATCACAATACATATAAACTTTAATACAACTACACATGCATCAGATTTTACACCAACGTCTGTCACTTCGCACTCCGGGATTTATTTTCCTGGTTGTATGTACGATGATGACTTTTCAGCGAGGTATTGCGCAACACTGCACACCTTCATTCCATTTTACGGTGGAGGAATTTACCGCCACATTTGATGACCAGTCTACAGCAGATGGAGATATTACTTCCTGGGCATGGGATTTTGGTGATGGACAGACGAGCGAGGAGCAGAACCCAATCCATACATATGGTGCTGCAGGGAACTACCATGTGTGCCTGACCATTGTAGCACACAATCCTGGCTGTACAGCCACCTTCTGTCACGAAGTAGTTATCCATGGTCCTGCTGAGGGCGTATGTCATGCAGCCTTTAGCTCCCATCAGCCTGATCAGGATTTTCAAATTATTGATTTCACAGACGAGTCTACGAGCGAAGGTACCATAGGTTCCTGGGTATGGGATTTTGGTGATGGAACAACATCCTCTGAACAAAATCCGACTCATACATATGACGAGCCTGGTACGTATGATGTGTGCCTCACCATCACAGATGATGATGAAGGATGTACAGATCATGTCTGTCATCAGGTAGTTGTACATCACCCATCAGCAGGCATATGTCATGCTTCTTTTTC
>JANPKZ010000181.1:0-3886 GCA_031426295.1 Saprospiraceae bacterium | reverse complement strand
GAACCCGTTTGACCCCCTACCCCCTGAAAGGGGGACCTTAAGTCTTTTTCACCCAATGCCTCCTGATGCTTCGACATGCTTTCCTTCAATCCTGTGCTGCAGCTCAGCAACCAGGGG
Organism: Saprospiraceae bacterium; assembly: GCA_031426295.1. GTDB lineage: Bacteria > Bacteroidota > Bacteroidia > Chitinophagales > Saprospiraceae > Opimibacter. The sequence goes on along the minus strand of JANPKZ010000181.1, from coordinate 3,769 downwards.
GAGTCCATCGGGCTTCCAGTCCCTTGAATGGGGGAATTTAGAAATTCCTGACTCCCTGCTCCTAAATGCATCGACCACCTTTCCTTCATCTCTGTGCTAGATGTCAGCAACCAGTGCGAATTTGGAGAAAAAGATAGAAGCAGTATGACCACCAATTGTACAATCATGTTATCAAATGTACACGATGGAACCAGGTGATGACAATAGTTAACACATAATTAATGGAGCTGAATCCTCTTCGAAAGAGGACTTGTTCGGCCGATCCTCAGTGAGAAAAAAAATCGCCTCCCTTGTGAGGAGGCGATTTACCGAAGGGACTAACTCCGGCGCTGTATCTTGAATGCAAATATAAACGGTACCTATAGTATAAAAGTTAAAAGTTTAAAAAAAATAAATATTAAGATTCTTCGCCTAATTTCAAATACTTACATTAAGTTTTTGATTTTTAGGTGTTTATGTATTTAGTTTACTAATATGAGCAGGGTAATTACATACATCGATGGTTTCAATCTCTATTTTGGAATGAAAAACTATACAGGTAATCAATACTTGTGGCTCAATTTAGAAGCACTTTCGACCTCCTTTATTTTGCCTGAAGATCAGCTAATAGATGTAAAATATTTCACAGCTCGAATAAAAGGTGATGAGCCAAAACGAAAAAGGCAAAAAACATATTTAGAGGCTTTGGCTTTTGGCACAGCAACAAAAACTTACTTTGGGCAATATCAAGTAATTAAGAATGGGATAACTTGTCAAGAATGCGGGGCTTCATGGGATGCTAAAAGTGAAAAAATGACAGACGTGCAAATTGCAACACATTTACTGGTTGATGCATTTACTGACAAATTTGACAGAGCTGTATTAATCACAGCTGATAGCGACTTGGTGCCCCCGATTAAAATGATAAAAGATCATTTCCCGCAGAAACAAATTCATCTAATGTTTCCGCCTCAAAGATTTTCTTATCAGCTACAAGAAGTTGCTGATGTTTATGAAACAATAGATGTAGCAGACTTAGGAAATAATCAACTGCCAATTACAATTAAAAAGCCAGATGGATTTGTGCTTCAAAAGCCGATAACGTGGATATAGCCCATCCTGTAGTAAGTTTACCCTAAAATTTAGATGGGGTTTTCTAATTTCCCAAGAATAGAAGCGGGGAAACCCTTAACAAGTCCATAGCAACCCATTCGCTTATTTCCCCTTAAATTTGCACCGCAATGCTGCGTCCGATATTATCATATGCCCTGACATCCATTATCCTGCTTTCACAGACAGGATTGCCGTTGCATATGCATTATTGCAAAGGGATGCTCGAAACCGTGTCGGTTTTCTTCAACCTGGGCTGCAGCGATCATGCAGAAAAAAAAGCAGACACCTGCTGCAAACCTGAAGCAAAAAATACCTTATCGGCTGATGCCGGCTGTTGCAGTGCAACAACAAGCAGTTGCTGCGATGATGAAGTGGCTTTGTTGTTTCACGATTTTGATTCTCTCCTGCCACATTTTGAAAAATGGAATACGGTTGCGATTGCAAATCAGTTTTCCATCCAGGAATCCGGAATAGAAAATATTCAAAACGGACCTTATCTTCTTTCTTCCTTCAGCTCTGATGGAGGACCGCCCTTATATATTCTGAACGGCTCATTAATTTTTTACGCATAATTAAGTTTGGAATTTACGTGCATCTGGATTGTTATCATGCCATGAGGTATGATTTTTGATCCGAATCACTGAACTACGCCACACGTAGTAAACTTTTAGTTTTTAACTTTTAACTATTAACTTATTTCAAATGAAAATTCTAATTCAAAATATCAGCCTTCTGGTTTTCTTCTTTGTAAGTGTCATAACAACACTGTCTGCCCAGACTGTTGCCGGCGAACAAACACTCAGCTTCAAAGTATACGGAGTATGCGATGATTGCAAAGAGCGTATTGAGATGGCAGCCATGGACGCCAAGGGTGTTAAGAAAGCGGAATGGGATAAACAATCCAATGTACTTGCATTGGTAGGTTCCGCGAAAATGACAAAAGAAGGTGTAGCAACTTCTGTAGCAAAAGCAGGCTATAAATCTGATGTCATGGAAGCAGATCCAAAAGGCTATGCCAAACTTCCAACGTGCTGCCAGTACGTGAGTGACGACGGCAAACACTAATCACATGAAAAACTTATATCTGCTGGGCCTGGCTTTCTTCATGCTAATGATAGAAGCCCGGTCGCAGGATATCTCTGTGCGCGGCATCGTCATGGAAGAAAAGCAGGATGGCAGTCTCATCCCGCTTGAATTTGTGCAGGTGTTTTGGTTGCAAAGCGGACAAAGCACGACGACAGATTCAACGGGCTATTTTTTCATTGTGCATGCAGCGGGAGATGGTAATCAACTCGGTTTCCGATATCTCGGGTATGATCCTGATACTGTTAAAGCAGTGCCTGGCCAATACCTTTCTGTTGTATTTAAAGAACAGAATAATATCCTCGGCGAAGTGGTCGTCGCACATCACAAACGCACAACTGAAATTTCTTTTCTCGATCCACTGCAGGTACAGAATATTTCCAAAGAAGAATTATTCAAAGCAGCGTGTTGTAATCTCTCCGAAAGTTTTGAAACGAATGCAACTGTGGATGTGAGCTTTACAGATGCGGTAACGGGTGCGAAAGAAATTCAGATGCTGGGCCTTTCAGGCAAATACAGCCTGATCAGCCAGGAACAAATGCCGGGTGTTCGGGGTCTTGCGATTCCTTTTGGTCTTCTTTATACGCCTGGTGCATGGATTGAGTCGATCCAGATCAGTAAGGGTGCCGGTTCGGTAATCCAGGGGTATGAGAGTATGACGGGACAGATCAATGTCGAATTGAAAAAGCCAAATGATGAAGACAAACTTTTGCTGAATGGGTACTTTAATGAATCATATCGTTCTGAATTAAATCTGTTTACCAGGGCGCAGATAAGTCCGATGTTTTCTACGGCATTTCTGGGACATTACAGTATCTATCCAAAAAAGCATGATCGTAATCACGATGGTTTTGCTGACATGCCCGAAGGAGATCTCATCACGTTTGCCAATCGCTGGGACTATCACAATAATAAAACGGGTCTTGAAGGACAATTGCATGTGCAATGGCTGAAAGATGAAAAGCAAGGTGGCCATGCTTCACATGATGATACTGAACCCGGACACTATACAGCAGACATCAATGCAGACAGATTAGTGGCCATGATGAAGGTGGGATATTTATTTCCAAAAAAGAGATATAACAGCATTGGTTCCCAATGGGGTTTTACACGGCAGGTACAATCTGCTTCTATCGGAAATAACATCTATGATGGTAAGCAAATATCATTATCAGGAAATTGGCTGTATCAATCGATCATTTCGGATTCACGTCACCAGTATGTGACCGGTTTGAGTTTTCGATATGATGATTATGAAGAACGGTTTGGACCCAATCAATTTTCATTTACCGAAATCGTACCAGGGGCGTTTCTGGAATATACTTACAAACCAGATGACAGGGTTACAGTAGTTGCAGGAGCACGTGTAGATAAGCACAATTTGTATGGCGTACTTTTTAATCCTCGTTTGCATCTTCGCTTTGCAACATCAGAGCAAACTGTCTTTCGTGCATCTGTCGGAAAAGGTATGCGTACTTCATTACCTATTGCAGAAAACCTTGGCCTGATGGCCAGCTCACGTCAATGGAAGTTTGAGGGATTATACAATGAAGGAAAGCCATATAATCTGAACATGGAACAAGCGTGGAATTTC
>JANPKZ010000180.1:0-6347 GCA_031426295.1 Saprospiraceae bacterium | reverse complement strand
CCTGATAATTCAGATTTTTCAATTCATAACATTCCGTTCGGCATCGGATCGATTGGAAGTGGTCGTCCGTTTGCATGCACACGTATCGGTGATCATGTGATCAACCTGAGTGCGTTAGCATCGACCGGGTATTTTAATGGTTTGGTTGAATCATTGCATGTATTTGATCAAAGTGTACTGAATGATTTTATTGCTCTTGGAAAATCTGTTACCACACAGGTTCGATTGAAGCTGCAACAATCTTTCAGCGATGATCAATCACCTCTACGACAACTTCCACAACTCTTCCGCCCTGCATCTGATTTTGTGATGCATCTGCCTGTAGCGATTGGTGACTACACAGATTTTTATTCCAGTATCGAACATGCTACCAATGTGGGCAAGATGTTTCGTGATCCTGAGAATGCACTTCTACCCAACTGGCGTCACCTGCCTGTAGGTTATCATGGCAGATCGTCATCCATTGTTATTAGCGGCACACCAATCCATCGTCCGTGGGGGCAGGTAAAACCAAAAGATGCTGAAGCACCAGTATTTATTCCTACACAGCGTCTTGACTTTGAACTTGAGATGGGATTTATTATCGGGAAAGCTACTCACCTTGGATCATCTATTCAGACATCAGAAGCTGAAGATCATATTTTTGGAATGGTCTTATTTAACGACTGGTCTGCACGGGATATCCAGGCATGGGAATATGTTCCCTTAGGCCCTTTCCTGGCGAAAAATTTTGCTTCTTCGATGTCACCATGGGTCGTAACACTTGAAGCATTAGATCCCTTCCGTGTCGCAGGGCCTGAACAACAACCTGAAGTCTTGCCATACCTGAGATACAATGGCATGAAAAACTATGACATCTCACTAGAAGTTTCTATTACACCAGCAGGTTTTGATGAAAGCACAGTGACGCGCTCCAATTATAAATACATGTACTGGAACATGTGCCAGCAACTGGCGCATCATACGAGTAACGGATGTAATGTTCGTATTGGAGATTTGATGGCTTCAGGTACGATCAGCGGGCATGAGCCTGATTCGTTTGGCTCTATGCTTGAATTATCCTGGGGTGGGAAAAATCCTATAACACTAACCAATGGCCAGATGCGTTCTTTTATTGAAGACGGTGATCGGGTGATCATGCGCGGATGGGCTGAAAAAGATGGGATGCGGGTCGGATTTGGAGATGTTAACAACCGGATCGTCAATGAAAGCTGGCCCGGCCTCGCTGCTGAATGAGCCGTATATTTGCACTTACAACTGATAGAAAAACATATGTCTGTTCTAACACAAAAAGAAACTGAACTTGCAGCCACGCAGGAAGATTTTCTTCCATTAAATGGCACTGATTACGTCGAGCTTTATGTAAGCAACAGTAAGCAGGCAGCACATTATTATAAGACTGCATTCGGTTTTCAGTCATGGGCATACAAAGGTCTCGAAACCGGAGATAAGGACGTCGAATCCTATGTGGTCATGCAGGACAAGATCCGTCTTGTATTGACTTCACCGCTGCACAGTGATTCCGCTATCGGTCGCCATATTGACAAACATGGTGATGGTGTAAAAGTTATAGCATTATGGGTTGATGATGCTACGGATGCATGGGAACAAACTACATCTCGTGGTGCTAAATCACATATGCCTCCAACAGTTGAAGAGGATCAGTTTGGAAAAATTGTTCGTTCGGCCATTTATACCTACGGAGAAACGATCCACATGTTTGTTGAGCGTAAAGATTACACAGGTCCATTTCTTCCAGGCTATATGGAATGGAAGACTGTATTTCAACCAGCACCATCAGGCTTAAAATTTGTGGATCACATGGTGGGCAATGTAGAGTTGGGCCGGATGAATTATTGGGTAAAATTTTATGAAGATGTGATGGGTTTTCAAAACATCATCACGTTCGATGATAAGGACATCTCTACAGAATATACTGCCTTGATGAGCAAGGTGATGAGCAGTGGAAATGGTCGAATTAAATTTCCCATTAACGAACCTGCTGCCGGAAAGAAAAAATCACAGATCGAGGAATATCTTGATTTTTATGAAGGCGAAGGTGTGCAGCATCTCGCAGTGGCCACTGACAATATCATCGAAACTGTTACTGACCTTCGTAACCGTGGAGTAGAATTTTTGCGTGTTCCGTCAACATACTACGATACAGTTCTTGACCGTGTCGGTACCATTGATGAAGAACTGGAACCGTTGAAAGATCTGGGTATCCTGATTGACCGTGACCCGGAAGGTTACCTCTTGCAGATCTTCACTAAGCCTGTTCAGTCACGCCCTACGATGTTCTTCGAGATCATTCAGCGCAAGGGAGCGAAATCTTTTGGGAAAGGAAATTTCAAGGCATTGTTTGAGGCGATAGAGAGAGAGCAGGAACTACGTGGTACTCTCTAAAATAATTTTTAACGGTCATTGAGCGCAGCCGAAATGACACACTATTTCGTTTGTTTCGACTGCGCTCAACGACCTATAATCTTTTGGTCAATGAATACATGAGGTCATTGAGCGCAGTCGAAATGACCGCAGGTATTCATTGAGCGCAGTCGAAATGACAACTTCAGGCTATGAAAACTCCCCTGGTATCCCCTATCTCAGAAACAGATCCTTCCATTCAGGATCTGGTTACATTTTATAACGAAACACTTGGTTTTTGTCCGAATAGTGTAAAGACCATGCAGCTGCGGCCTCACATTGCACAAGCTTTCATAAATATGAATAAAGCTGTGATGGAAAATCATGGTAACGTAACCAGTGCTTTAAAGCGTCTTATTGCATACATTTCCAGTTATACTACTGGTTGTCAATACTGCCAGGCACACGGAATCCGGGCTGCGGAACGTTATGGTGCCAGTGAAGATCAATTAAAGAATATCTGGGATTACAAAAGTCATCCTGCATTTTCAGAAGCTGAAAGAGCAGCGTTAGATTTTTCTGTAGCCGCATCCTCTGTTCCAAATGCAGTCGATGAGGCTATTGCTGAAGAGTTACGGAAATACTGGACCGATGGCGATATTGTAGAAATTACCGGAGTTGTAGCACTATTCGGCTATCTCAACCGGTGGAATGATTCGATGGGCACTACGATTGAGTCCGGGGCTGTGGAATCAGGAAAAGTATTTTTAGCGGATCATGGGTGGACAGGAGGAAAACATCTGCGGGATTTTTGATTTTGGATTTTTGATTTTGGATTTTTGATTTATTTACTCTTACTCTCTCAATCTCTCACTCTTCTCACTCCTCTCACGTTCTCACACTCTTCAATGACAACAGCAACATCCACTCCCGCTAAGAAACGTCGCTTCCGCAAGCGCTGGATCCTGCTGGTATTGTTGATCCTGTCCATGGGTGTGTGCAGCATCCCTGAGATGCGCCACAAAAATTCGGGCGTGAGTGAATCAACTGGCAGCGTGCGGAATGGCAAATTGAAAAATGGTTATCTCATCCCCTATCGCGGAAATAATTTCAAATATTTTAGTGCGTTCAGCTACTACATTCTTAATAATGCCTATGTACATTCATCAGTCTATGCGACGGTGATGGAAGCTTACAAACAATGTGAGTCAACATGTCCCAACAGGGAATTTGTCCTGATGGAATGTACCCGCAAACATGGCGGCAGGATGATCTTTCACTGGACACACCAAAACGGTATCAGCGTAGATTTTATGACCCCCAAGCTGCGTGGCAATGATATCAATGTCTGGCCAAATAAAGCTGGTTTATTTCATTACCTCTTTTCCTTCGACACCGATGGTAAATTTTTATTGGGACCTAAAACTCATATTGATTTTGAAACCATGGCCAAACATCTACTCGCTATCGATGATGCTGCAAAACAAAATGGTCTCCGCATCCGGAAAGTTTTATTTCATACCGATATGCATGACAATCTCTTCAGCACACCTGCCGGACGTATCCTTGCTCAAAGAGATATTCGCTTCGTCCCACATCTAAGTAACCTGGTGAATAATTTTCACGATGATCACTATCATGTTGACTTCGAATTCGTGGGCGAGTGAAAAGGAAGAAAGGAAGAAGGGAGGAAGGGAGCAAACTAGGGGCATCCTTGCTTCGTGGTTACAAATATATCGCACCTACGGTGCTCACATCTCTCACTCTCTCACTCTCTCACTTTTCTCACTCTCTCACTTCTCTCACTCCTCTCACAGAGTTTCCGTATAATTCAGATCTTCCTTAAACGTCTCCTTCATCTTCCACAATGATAAGAATGAGATTAGCGCCAGGATCACAGCCATGACCATGCTGGCATGGAGTATATTTCCACTGAAGGTCTTGTCGCGGAAAAATTGATACATAATAATAATGAGCGGTAATGCTCCCCTGACAAAATTGGGAACGGTAGTAGTGACAGTTGCGCGGATATTGGTGCCAAATTGCTCTGCTGCAATGGTCACGAAAATGACCCAGAATCCATTTGAAAAACCAATCGCCATACACAAAAAGTAAAATGTGGAGGCAGTAATGCCGAAAGCATTGAGATATATAAATGACATGATCAGGTTAATACCCAGGAATAATGCCATCACTTTTTTCCTGCTCTGCAGATATTGACTCAACATACCGGTAAAAATATCCCCGATGACAAGCCCACCGTAACACCAGGCAATTGCATGGCCTGCCTTTATTTCTTCAGCACCGATGACCTCCAGATATTTTGCAAACTCAGGTGAAAATGTAATCAGCACACCTACTGTAAACCATAAGGGGATACCTATCAGAATGCACTGAAAATATTTGACAAACCTTTTCCTGTCCGTAAACAAGGAGAGAAAACTTCCTTTACTCACACCAGCTGTCTGCATCTGCTGAAACATTCCTGACTCACGGACACTGAAACGTAACAGGAGCAGCAACAATCCCAATACACCACCTGCGTAATAACACAACCTCCAGTCTCCAAAAATCTGGTACACAAAATTTGCCACAATCGCGCCCACCAGTCCAACGGCAGCGACGATCATCGTTCCGTATCCGCGCTTTTCCTTTGGTAGCGATTCTGTGACCAGTGTAATGCCTGCCCCCAATTCACCCGCCAGACCAATACCTGCAATCAATCTCCAGAATGCATATGCCTCCACAGAATGCACCATACCATTAGCAATATTGGCCACAGAATACATGATGATAGAACCAAACAGAACTGACAATCTTCCACGCTTATCGCCAAGTACACCCCATATGATCCCGCCAATCAACATCCCGTACATCTGCATGCTGATCAGAAATTCGCCCGCATCGCGATTGGCCTGGCCTGTGATCCCCAGATCTGTCAGACTTGCAGTACGTACGATCCCAAAAAGCAGGAGATCATAGATATCTACAAAATAACCAAGAGCAGCAACGATGACGGCAGGTGTAAGTAACCTGGTAGAAAGCGGTTTGTCAGTGGACATTCAGGTGGAGTGATTGAAATCGAAAAGTATAAATACAATCCGATATTCTGCGGCATCATCCCGGAATAAAAAACCCGGCAAATCTTTCGACCGGCCGGGTTCCATGTGTTCGTTTCAATGTCATATTCAGAAGTGCATGCACCTCGGAAAGAAAATATTGGGGTTTATGATTGAAACGGGGTATACTCTTTTTTAAAAACCGACATTCCAAAAGTGAAAATGGTGAAATTCATTTCCAATTGAGGTGCAACATTCGGGCGGATATTGCTATCAGGTTTTCAAATGCTATGCAAACTTAGCACCTATTCAGGGTGACAAATCTAATTTCTCCTTAGATTTTGCTTAGATTTTCACTAGTCTCCAGCGACAAATGCTGAGATTTTCCAGGCACCTTTCGGATTTTTGTAAAGGAATAGCCTGGGTCCCATCGGACTATACACATATTGCCAGTTAACCCAGCCGGTATATTTTTTATCGTAGGTCGTAATGTGAAACCATTCCGGTTCACCATGTACATTTAAGGGTACTTCTATATTACCATCATCTTCGTCGTAGATATAGTAAATCACATGGTGTGTAAGCTGCGTGATGACCTTGGATTTTGGATCGGGCTTTTCCCGCAGATTTACGTTCTTTCCGGTGATGGCCCCTATCAGATAATAATCATCCTCCATTTCCATATCGATATCATACACGTACGGAAATACAAATTCAAATTTTCCGCTCTCATCAGCTGTGTCATGCAGGAATACTCCGCCCATATTCACCACCCTCTTAGCGTATGCCCAAAAATTAGTGGAATCACCTTCTATATCCCAATAGGTCTTGAACACATCGACGGTTTGTTCATCACCATAGGTGCTAATCACATCCTCGTCAAGCTTGCTGTAGATCCATTTTGCATCGTGCTTTTCAATAGCA
>JANPKZ010000179.1:0-6626 GCA_031426295.1 Saprospiraceae bacterium | reverse complement strand
AAAAAAGGTACTGTCAAGAAGACCATGGTGGAGGAATATGCCAAGTCCAGGATCAGTAAGATCAGGGCATTGCTGATCAATGAAGGAGATATGCTGATTGACGCCCGACTGACAGATGGCAACAGTGAAGTAATCATTGCCAATAAGCTTGGGTATGCTGTACGTTTCCATGAAAGTGGCGTGCGTGATATGGGCCGGGCAGCGACCGGGGTGAGAGGAATGGCACTTCACACAAAAGATGATGAAGTTGTCGGAATGGTCACGATCAATCAGAAGGATGATAATCCAACGATCCTGGTCATCTCTGAAAATGGATATGGCAAACGGTCTGAGGTGAATGAATATCGCAAGACGAAACGTGGTGGAAAGGGTGTTGGTACACTCAAGGTTACTGATAAAACGGGTCAGTTGATCGCCATCAAGGCTGTTGAGACGACCGATGACCTGATGATCATCAATCAATCAGGTGTGACCATTCGGACACCGGTCAAAGAGATCCGTGTCATGGGTCGCAAGACACAAGGGGTAAAGTTGATTAACCTCGATGATGATGTGATTGCAGATGTGGGGATTATCAAAAATGATGAGGCAGCAACCGAAGGGGATATTCAACCGGCTATCCAGTCAGATGATACTTTCCGGTCTGAGGAAGAATAATGCTGGCGTAGATTTGGTAGGACAGGAGTTTTTTAGAACTTTATTAATCGGATATTAACAAAAGGAAAACGTATCCGTGTGAGTTTATACGTCTTCCCATTGGTTTACCAATAGTGGTAATTGATTCACAACTACAAATGAACGAATACATGAAAAAATTCTTTCTTTTCTTTTCTGCTCTTGTGCTGGCAGGCAGCCTGATGGCGCAGGATGCTGCCAAGGATATTAAAAAGGCAGCCCGGCTCTTAGGTACGTATAACCTAGACCCACAAAACAGTTCAGATAAGCTTGCAGAGGCGATTTCGCTTGCGGATGCGAGCATGAATGATCCCCTCACTATGGATGATCCGACTGCATGGCAATCGTATGGAGAGATCTTCATGGCTGCTGTTGACAATGATGTCAAGGCAAATGTGATCGATGCTGCGAAGCCGGTATCACAACCTACCGCTCCAGCCAAGGCTTACAAAGGATTTAAGATGGCTGCTGAAAAAGCAGATAAAAGTTACCAGACAAAAGATGCTATGAAGGCACTTAGCTCAGGTATCCAAAATATCTACTACATGGGTTCTGCCCTGTACCAGCAAAAGAATTTTACATCAGCGTATGAAGCATTTAAAGCAACGTATGATGCATATGCGTTATTAAAAAAGAATAACGAGCCAACAAGTTTTTCCGCTGAAGAGCAGCCTAAGTCCCTTTACTATAGTGGTCTTTGTGCACAGGAAGCTGGTCTTACAAAAGAGGCACAGGATGTATTCCGTCAGCTGGTAGATACTGGAAGCCCGGAGCCAGGTGTATACGAAGCATTATTCAACATGTACCTGAAGGACAATCCCGCTGAAGCTGAAAAAGTCCTCAACATGGCACGAACCAAGTTTCCTGATGATTCAGGTATCCTCTATGCGGAGATCAATTATTATCTGCAGAAGGGTGAGCTCGTGAGCCTGATTTCCAAGCTTGAAAAAGCAATTGAAATTGAGCCAAACAATGTATCAGTATATGTGACACTGGGTCAGATCTATGACAAACTTTACCAGGATGAAGTAGCTAAAGATCCGGCCATGGGTGAAGCGAATTTTGTTAAAGCAATGGATTATTACAAGTCTGCTCTTGAAAAAGATCCAAAAAGCTTTGATGCAGTTTACAGCATTGGTGCGTTGTGGTATAATCGGGCTGCTGCATACTCTCTTGAGTTAAATGCATTATCAAGCGATTATTCAGCTGCAGGAAATAAAAAATATGAAGCTAAAAAACTTCAGATGGACGAAGCTTTCACGCAGGCATTACCTTTCTTCCTGCAGGCAGAGCAACTGAATGCGAATGACTTCAATACTATCGTTGCACTTAAAGAAATTTATGCCCGCCAGGACAAACTTGACCTGGTAGAAATATATAAAGCGAAACTTGAAACAATCAATAAGCAGTAATCAGTTTTAAAGATGTAAAGCCCTCGACTGTTGCAGCCGGGGGCTTTTCATTTGGAGTCTTACCGATATCCTGATATATTTGACCCATTCTAAAAATTTTAATATGTCTGATCATATCTTTCCGGAACCATCCCCGCTAAATGATGTCGCTGAATTCCACCGCACATTCAATATGCCTGTATTGGAGACACCGGAGATTCCACATGAAGACAGGTGTGCATTGAGAATAAATCTTTTGCAGGAGGAGCTCGATGAATTGAAAGAAGCCATCCGGGACAAGAGTATCACCGAAATTGCAGATGCACTTTGTGATCTTCAATATGTATTGTCAGGAGCCATTTTAGAATTTGGAATTGCACCTAAATTCAAGGAGCTGTTTGAAGAAGTGCAGCGATCGAATATGAGTAAAGTCTGCCCGGATATGTCTACAGCGGAAGCCACCCTCGAATTTTATATGAAGAAGGATGGAACAAAAGGATTTATCAAAGAAAGTGAATCGGGATTTCTTGTATACCGTGAAGGTGACAGAAAGGTATTGAAGTCGGTAAAATATTCACCAGCGAATCTGGAAAGTATTCTTGAAGACTAATTTTTAATTGAGCAATTCATAAATACCGGCTATGCCCTGACCACCTCCAACGCAAGCTGTTACCATGCCAAACTTTTTATTTCTGCGTTGGAGTTCATTGAGCAACTGGGTCGATAATTTCGCACCGGTGCAACCTAGTGGATGTCCTAATGCAATAGCTCCTCCATTGACGTTGACAATTTCCGGATCCAATCCGGCTTGTCGAATTACGGCCAGGGCCTGTGTAGCAAATGCTTCATTCAATTCGATCAGATCAATATCTCCCAGCTTCATGCCGGCTTGCTTCAAAGCTTTTGGAATAGCAGCGCATGGACCAATGCCCATATAAAGAGGATCAACACCGGCTACGCTACATGCTACAAGCCGGGCGATAGGCGTGAGCCCTAAGGAGTTCATGAGTTCTTCACTCATGACAATTACGAATGCAGCACCATCTGATGTCTGTGATGAATTTCCTGCAGTCACAACGCCGCCTTGTTTGAAAGCTGGTTTTAGTTTTAACAATGCCTCAATGGATGTATCGCGTCGTACACCTTCATCCGTATCCACGATGAACGAGGATGATTTCTTTTTACCGTCTTCAAAAATGATATGATCAACATTGATGGGTACGATCTGATCTTTAAAATACCCATTGTCAAGAGCATTAGCAGCCATTGCATGGGAACGGTATGCAAATGCATCAGCATCTTCACGACTGACGCCGTACTTCCCTGCAACGGCTTCGGCAGTTGCACCCATGCTTACCAGATAATCCGGGGTGGTGGAAGCGACTTTGTAGCTGGGAGCAAATTTATATCCTGTCATCGGGATCATGCTCATGGACTCTGTTCCACCAGCAATGTAACAATGACCCATGCCTGCTTTTATTTTCGCAGCAGCAATAGAAATGGTTTCAAGACCTGATGCGCAATATCGGTTCACGGTCATGCCAGGAACATCATGTCCCAGAGCACGCATGGATATCTGCCTTCCGATCTGTAGGCCTTGTTCGCCCTCCGGATTCGCGCAACCCACTATCACATCGTCAATCAGTGCAGGGTCGAGCTCCGGTACCTGCGCCATAAGATGCCGTATGACATCTACTGCCAGATCATCGGAACGATAGTTGCGGAAACCCCCTCTACCTGATTTTCCGACTGCGGAGCGATATGCTTTAATGATATACATGACTGATATTTTGGATTTTGGATTTTGGATTTTGGGTTTTAGATTTTCTTACTTACCACTTACTAGCTGTATTTCGACTGCTCACTGCTCACTTCTCACTGTTCACTTCTCACGAATCACGACTCACGTTTCACGTTTCACGCTCAATTCCTCAACGGTTTCCCATTCTCTAACATAAATTGTATTCGTTGTTGTGTCTTTGGTTCGCCGCAGAGGGAGAGAAAGGCTTCGCGCTCAAGATCGAGAAGATATTGTTCTGTCACTAGTTGAGAGCCTGTCAGATCACCACCACAGAGGACCCATGCAAGTTTGTGTACAATTTTAATATCATGTTCAGAACCATAATTGCCGTGCTTAAATTCATTGGCAAACGCATAAAGTGCTGCAAGGCCGCCACGTCCTAAAACAGTTATGTCTTTCCGCAGGATCGGCATGACATAATGATCACTCAGCTCCAGTACTTTTTTCTTAGCATCTGTAATATTGGAAGTGAGATTCATTACAACTTCATCACGACCTTTAATCAGGTAGCCCAAATCAAAAGCTTCATAAGCAGATGTGGCTACTGAAGCTGTGCCGATCGTTTTGCATCTATCTATTAATGCAGGAATTTGCACTTCGCCCGGATCAAATGAATCTGACAGGCGTACAGCAAATTCTTTTGTACCACCACCACCGGGTATTAGCCCGACACCTGCTTCTACCAAACCAATATAGGATTCAGCAGCAGCGGCTACGGCATCACAATGCATGGCAATTTCACAACCACCGCCAAATGTATATCCCTGGCTGGCAAGAACCACCGGGATAGAGGAATAGCGACAACGCATGGAAGTTTGTTGAAAATAGGAAACAGCTGTTTGAAGCTCATCCCATTCTTCCTGGAAAGCCATCATTCCGATCAGCATCAGGTTGGCTCCCACTGTAAAATTGGTAGACTGGTTACCGATGACTAATCCTTTCCATCCGTCATCTTCTGCGATACGGATGGATTCATTTAAGCCGCGAAGGATGCCTTCACCCAGTGCGTTGGCTTTGCTTTTAAATTCAAGGCATAACACGCCATCCCCGATGTCATGCAACACCATTTCATCATTTTTGTAAACAGGTGCCTTGTCTTTGAGTGCCGTCAGATTGATCTTGCTTTCTGCTCCTGCAACGGGTATATAATTTTGTGTTGCCGGATCGTAGACAAGAGTTTTACCATTTTGAAATTGATAAAAAGATGTGAATCCTTTATTCAACATAGTTTCAACCCATGATGGCATGGGAAGTCCTTCCTCTTTTGCATCAGAGACGCCCTGGCTTACTCCAATGATATCCCAGTACTCAAATGGTCCATACGACCAGGCAAATCCTGCCTTTAATGCATCATCAATACTGTTGATATGGTCTGCAATTTCCGGAACGCGATGACTTGCGTATGAGAACAGACCCAGGAGATGTTTTTTTACCAACAGCCCACCAGTATCTTTTGAATTATAAACGGCTTTTATTCTTTTTAGCGGATCTTCTATTTGCTTTGACAAACCCAATGACGGCAGATCCATCTTTGGATCCTGACCATATTCGAGCGTCTTCAGGTTGAGTGATAAAAATTCTGTTTTGCCTTTTGCATCTTTTCCATCACCTTTTTTATAAAATCCCTGGCCTGTCTTGTTTCCTAAAAATTTATTATCCAATAAGAATTGCATGTACGCAGGCACGTTAAATGCGCCAGCTTGTTCATCACCAGGACAATTTTGCTGGATACCCTGCATCACCTTGACACCTGTATCATGTCCGACTAAATCCGCTAACCGGAATGTCCCGGTATTAGGTCTGCCGATAGCAGGACCTGTAAGTTTATCTACAGTTGAGATGGGAAGATCAAGCTCTTCTGTCAACTGAAATATACGCGCCATGCTATAAACGCCAACGCGATTAGCAATAAATGCGGGTGTGTCTTTACAAAGTACTGTTTGCTTGCCAAGTTGCCTGTCACCGAATGCCATTATAAAATCTACTAATGCCGGATCCGTGTCAGGTGTTGGAATGATCTCCAATAATCGCAGGTAGCGTGGTGGATTGAAAAAATGTGTGCCCAGGAAGTTCTTACGGAAATCTTCAGACCGACCTTCCGCCATTTGGTGTATTGGGATGCCTGATGTATTTGAACTAACGATCGAACCTTTGCGACGAAGTGAATCCACTTTTTCGAAAAGAGATTTTTTAATATCAAGACGCTCCACGATCACTTCGATGATCCAATCCGAATCCCTGATTAGAGGGAGATGATCTTCAAAATTACCGGTGGTAATGCGTTGGATAAAATTCTGATGATAAAATGGAGCTGGTTTCTGTTTGATAGCCGCAGCCAGGGCATCTTCAGCAATTTTATTTTTACGGGACCCTTCTGAAGGAAGATCAAGCATCATCACCTGGTAGCCCGAGTTAGCCATATGAGCCGCAATACCTGCACCCATAACACCTGATCCGAGAACTGTAATTTTTTTTATCGCATGCATACACCCGTTTTTCTTAAGTCTGAAAGATAAGCACTCAGCCTGTCCTGAGAGGCAATTCATTTACACATTAAATATTTTTATAATATGAGAATAAAACCCTAATTTTATCGCTTTCATGTACCATTGGCATATTGCCGCTCGTTTGTAAATTAAACACCTCATGGACATTCAGATGGCGAATTTGAATTCTCATACGAATTCGGACGAATCAAAATCTCTGGGCAAAGGATGGATGGTAAGTTTCATCACACATCTTGTTCTCGTCGCGGTTCT
>JANPKZ010000178.1:0-2097 GCA_031426295.1 Saprospiraceae bacterium | reverse complement strand
GCCATTGAGAATGTTGTCTGGAGTCTGCACTTGACTAACGACTGGGCTATTAGCCAAGGAATTTCCAAATTCTAATAAGTATAGTTTTGAAGGTGCTGAATAGGTACCAATCAAACCATACCACAAGCTCCCTAACTTAATTAAATCTAGACCTGATGGAATCGGAAGGGACAAAACTGCACTCTGCGAAGGAACGTTATCCAATGAATTTCCATACGACAACCTGACAAGCTTATTTCCGTCAGCGTCACACACAAATGAATACCAATTGTTGTTGTCTGACTTAACTCGTAAATCAACGAGCCCTTGTACATTAGTGAGGACTAAATCGTTGTCTAGCTGAGGTGGCGCTAACAAGTCTGTTTCGCAAAAATCCCATTCTTGCGTGATGGCTCCTACTGATAAATTGGTGATCTGCAGCCTCTCGTTTATGCATGCATTAGTCTTGACTTGAAAATCAGATAAAGCTGTTTGAGAGATTAGTTTGAATGGAAGCAATACTAAAAATAAATAAAGAAATCTCATTGGTGATTCAAATAACTTCGTACTTCTTCAATTTTGCGGATGATTTCTAAACAACAATCTATGTAGCGACAAATCAGCCTTTCTGCTAGCTGCATTCTTGAAGCATCCTCCATCTGGAACAACTAACTCGGAATATAAGACTATCTAAAGCGTTATATCCCTTCCATCCCCAACAGGTAATCCTAATCCGCTTGAATATTAAGGAAATCAATTTACTTCAATAATAAGCCCGTTGCTACAACATCCTATAAGCCTGGTTGTTCGTCTCGCTATATACATTTCAACGCCCAGCACGGCTGGTCGAATAATGTAAGGCGTCATTAGAGATCGGACACTTTCCAGATAGCCAGCGATTTATCAAAATACCTGTCATCCTCCATGCACTTTTCACTATAAATTTCAAGTGGCGAAGGCAGATTAAATGGCGGCCTCGCCAGATTAATAGGGCGCCAGTCACCTGTTATGATGTCGTAATTGTTGTGCTCTGGAAAGGTAGTGGTCAACCAATATAAACTACCTGATTTTTTTATGTTTTTGATTGCATCCTTAATGTCTGAATATGAAAAGTGAACGAGACAATCGCGGGTAAAAATTAAATCAAACTTTGGTAATGGTGATGTGAGAATATCCATTTTGTTGAAAGAGCGCCTTTGACCTGAATAAGATCGCGTATTGTGATCAATTAAAGCAGGAACAATATCTCCACCTGTGTACTCAACCTTTGCAAAATTCACCTTCAGCATCCAATTGAAATCGCCACAAGGTATGTCTAACATCGTTCGAATGTTGAAATCCCTCAGCACTTGATTGAGAATACCCATCACTTCGACCGTGCTCTTCTCGCTTGATCCTGTACCCGATTTAGATTCATCGTCTTTCCAATGGTTCTCCTGATGAATCAGTGAAAAAACATGCTCAGGAGATTTCCCTTTGAATCTGTAATGTGCTAAGTAATTAAAGATACGATTACGTAAAGCAATTAGTTCGGGAAACGTTTTTTTCAACAGTTCCTTCATTTTAGAACAGAATTAATTAGAGTAGTTAAATGTTGAGAATTATTGGTTTGGGAAAATGCCTCTGCACGTTCAGCTGATTTGATAGAATAATGCATCATTTTATTTTTGTTAGTCAGCAAGCCGCAAACTTGGTCACTCCATATTTTGAATGAAAGTTCGTTCAAAATGGGCAATAAAACCCCGTATTCTGCCAAGTAAGGTGTATTAACATGTTCCTCCGATTCGTTTGTGAGCATTTCCCTCGGGCCTGTTGGACAATCAGCTGCAATAACTGGAATGCCGCAGGCCATGGCTTCGCCCAACACCATAGGAAATCCCTCCCACGATGAAGGAAGAATAAATGCGGTGCATTGTGATAGAAAATTGAAAGGATTTTCCTGGAAGCCTAAAAAATAAATTTCTTTTTGCGGGTCGAGCGACTCATCTGTCCATGCATTGTATGTACTAAGGCGGAGTTGAGCGCATAACGCTAAAAGAGAATCTCTCAAATCTCCATCTCCAATGATGACGAGTTTATATTCACGCGCCTGATTAAACTGCGCAAACCACTTAAGCA
>JANPKZ010000177.1:0-1990 GCA_031426295.1 Saprospiraceae bacterium | reverse complement strand
TGCAATTTGCAGTCTCGCTGAGCAGCAGATTAGCCACGCAACTGAAATCGGCGTTTCCAAATGAAAGGATGCTCCTGGAATTTACACATGCAGGTGAAAAATCCACAAAGATCCTTTCCATTGATGAATTCGTCGCCGCCTTGATGCTCGAATTTAAACGCAGGAAAATCCTTCTGAAGAATACAAAGAAGGTTCCTGTCGGTCCATCAAGTCTCGTTGTTTTTATTGATGACATCATTGAGGTGATCAGATCGCCAAACAAAAAGACTTCCCTTTCTTTTATTGAATTGCTGATCACCGGGGCGGGAGTGAATATCTACTTAATCATGGGCTCGGCTGGTATCTACCGAAATATGCTACAACAGCTTATCAATGTAAACCCAGCCTTCCTGCAAAAATTAAAAAAATCTATACTGACAATCAGCGTTCATGAGTCCCTTGGCGCAGAGTTAGTAATGAACTCTGATGGATTGGTTTTTTACAGGGAGAAAGAAGAGCAGGTATATACGAGACTGTATCCTGTCGTTTAGTAAGTGTCTTTATTCGCAAAATAAAATGAATTCGAGGTGTAGGCTCCCCTGATTTTAGTGCCACTGTCAGTTAGAGTTTCTAAGTTAACCATCTTTGGGTTTTTCAACTATTTTATCCACTAAACGGCTCTCTTCAATTTTTGAATGATTTTCGGTCGCCGTTTGTGGATAAAGCGATGGAACATTCAATGATCCTTTGTAATACTGGGCAGCATATCTTAACGGAGACATATAGCCTAATGATTTATGTGGCCTTTCTTCATTGTAGTCTGTCCGCCATTCTTCGCTTAAGCATCTCACTTCAGCAAGACTGTTGAACAGGTAAGCATTTAGTAACTCTCTGCGCATGCTTCCGTTCTTTCTTTCGATGTAAGCATTTTGCATTGGCTTTCCAGGTTGAATAAATTGCAGGGTGATCTGTCTGGTTTTATCATTGCACCATTCCTCGAGCTTATGACTGATAAACTCAGGCCCATTATCACACCGAATGTTTGCAGGTTTTCCTCTTTGCGATACCAGGCGCTCCAGTACCCTTATTACCCTTAATGATGGCAGGGAAGTATCTACTTCAATCGCTAAAGATTCACGGTTAAAATCATCTATGATATTCAATAAACGAAACTTTCGTCCATCCACCAGGCTGTCACTCATAAAATCAATACTCCACACCTGGTTTGGGGCTGATGGTACCATCAATGCCTGCTTAACTCTGTCGGGTAACCGCTTTTTGGCCCTGCGTCGGACATTCAACTTCATGGCCGTATACACTCTGTAAATACGTTTATGATTCCATCTGTAACCTTTGTTCCAGAGTCGGTAACAACATTGCCAATAACCGATCGCCACATGCTTAGTAGTTAAGGCAGTTAAAGCATCCTGCAGTTCAGTATCGTTTTTTAATTTGGGTTTATACTGACAGGTAGTTCGGGATATACCAATCAGTTGACACGCCTTGCGGTTACTTAGTTGCTCATCTCTAACAAGATGCTCAACTGATTCCCGTTTCTCCTGGGGCGTTAAAACTTTTTTTCGATGAGATTTTTCAGGGCCCTGTTTTCCATACTGGCTTCCGCATACATGCTTTTGAGTTGAGCATTTTCGGCTTCCAGTTCTTTCATGCGTTTTACATCGCTGGCTTCCATTCCGCCATACTTGGATTTCCAATTGTAAAACGTAGCGTCACTGATGCCGATCTCACGGCAAATGTCCTTGACAGCTATACCTGCTTCCTGTTTTTTGATAGCAGCCACTATCTGGCTTTCTGTAAATCTTTTTTTCATGGTTGTAAAAATTTAAAGTTAATAAAAGTGATATTAACTCTAAACTATAGCGGCCGAATATTCGGGGAGCTTACAGAGGCCCCTTGCACAAATCCACATGTTTATCCCCCTTGAGCAAGTCAGTCAAACCTTTGACTTGTGACTCAGGTAAAGCATATCCAACTTTAGCTTCACTGCATA
>JANPKZ010000176.1:0-9366 GCA_031426295.1 Saprospiraceae bacterium | reverse complement strand
CGTTGGGGATAATCCATAGCTGCCTGAATAATGACCGGTCCACCATAACTATGCCCGACCAGCCAATAGTTTTCATAATCCAATGAATCCATCAACTGCGATAGGATGAGTGCCTGGTTTTTTAATACAGGTTCCGTTTTTCCAAAATCTGAATGACCAAAACCCGGACGGTCATAGGTAATCAGGTCTGCAATATCAAGAAGAGAATCATGATTCATGTACCTGATATAGGCATCCATCGAACCAGGAGAGCCATGGACAAAAATGATGGCAGAATTTTGACTTTCTTTTTTGGATGTGAGCAGGTAGGCAATATTCCGGTCACCTAGCGTTAGCGTATCCATACGTTTTGTGTACGGCATGTTGGCCAGTGATTCCATGATCTCATGGTCATCCATACGCATTTTCATCACGCCAAAAATTTTAATGAGCAATAAGGAAATTACTGGCAGCAACAACAAGCTGATCACGATCCACTTAGTCCATCGCAGGATTTTCTTTATCCGCTTGTTCATCTAATTCTGTTTGACAATCGGTGGTGCCTGCACTCCATCAATCCATTGACGCGCCTGTTCGGATGTATCAGGTCCATGTAATGCCGGACCAAAATGGATCCGACATTTGATCTCTTTCAAACGAAACAACTTAAAGAAATGGGGTATAAATGTATCGTTCCCGATAAATGCCACTTTTGGTGATTCATATAATAATGCAATTGGTTGAACTGAAACGCCCGCCATAAAAGCGGCTTCAAATGATCTTGGGCGAAAAAAGATTGTTTGTGGTCCAGCAGTTGTAGTGCCTTCGGGAAATACAATAATAGATGTCCCTTCGCTCAGCGCTTCACGAATTGAATTAGCTGTTTCCATCCGGCTGTCTTTATTTTCTCTCTTCACGAAGAGTGTACCGACGAGATAACCTGCCAAGCCCACGAGTGGCCATTTTTTGATTTCTGCTTTTGCAACCACATTCGCTTCCACATTCATCAGGATCATAAATGGATCGATATATCCGATATGATTTGCTACATAAAGACATGGTCCTGGAATTGGCTTCCCTATCACATGTAAGCGTAAACCCATTTGTTCGGGTACATGGCTTAGCCACCTACGGCGCAGACGGACGCCTGCTGCTTTTTTTGATTTTCCAAATAGGATCACCACCAGGAAACCGATGATGTGGATCGAAGTGGAGACCGCGAAATAGAAAAATCGCCATAGGGCGCGTATCCATCCCTGCATCGAACAAAGAAACAGGTTCAGAATGAGACCAAAAAATCAGTTTTTGAGAGAAAAATCATCCTCTGTCCGTGGACTTTTTTAGAAGCCATTTTTCGTCTTACAAAATATCCATGTGTAACCCTTACGATATAGTTTAAAAACTCGGGGAAAACACCTATAAACCCGGATGGAAAACATGGAGTAAAAAAAGAGATTTACACTGATTTTTACGTCATATCGTATTGATATTCAAATGATTATGGTGCAGTTATAAAATTTCCGCAATCCTTTTTTACTATGCTCCGTTTATATGTCAACAACGCAAGTGAGGAGATTGGGAGACTGGGAGGCTTAAAATCTATTTGCTTTCGTTGGACATAAAATCAAGACTACTATCACAATTCTTTCATCTAATCAAAAATTATAAATCTCTTTTATCATGACGGACATACATAATCGAATCGAAAACAACAACGACAGAGTAGTAGGATGGAAAATCGCTACAATCATTCTGAGTGTTCTTTTTATCGCTGCCGTTGCTTTTGGCGCGATGTACTACAACAGGCATAGTGATGCTTCTATGAAAGCAACTGATCTCAGCACGCAATTAGATAATACACGTACTCAACTAGAGGGCGAACTGGCAACTCTGAATACATCATATGATGATCAGATCAAGAACAACGATACCCTTTCTGTAAGCCTTCAAACTAAAATCGCAGAAGTTGAAGATCTGCAGACTCGGATCACAGCGGCTAAAAAAGAATTGAAGTCAAGCCAGGCTAATAACAAACAAATCAAAGCGCGTCTGGACCAGATGGAAGCTTTGAAGACAGCACTGGAGGCTGACATCGTAAGTCTGCGTGATGCTAATACGAACCTGACTGCAAGCAATCAACAATTAAATACAGAGCTGACTTCTTCAAAAGAAGAGATCACCAGCCTGAAAACGAATGTGATGACTTTGACAGCGTCTAATGACAAGCTGAGCAACAGATTGAAAGTTCTTGCTCCTGCTGGTTTCCGCGCTGACAATTTCCAGGTTGTATCTGCTGACCGTAAAGACAACCCTACTGCTAAAAGCAGAAGGATTGACGAGATCAAAGTGAGCTTTGACCTGAATAACATTCCTGAAGAATATCAGGGCAGCCGTGAGCTTTACTTAGTGTTAACTGAATTCAATGGTAACCCGGTAGCGGTTGTGCCAGGTAAAGATGTGAATCTTACTTTTGGAAACGAAGCAGTTTCTGTTCGCGCTGCGGATCTTGAAAAGGTTAATCTTACAAACCGTCAATCAGTAACGATGTCATTCGAGCCTACTGATGACCTGATGCCTGGTTCATACAATGTAATGGTCTATGCAGATAATGGTTACCTGGGAAGCACAGGTTTCAAAGTGAGCAAATAAAAATATCATGAGATTGTGAAAATAGTGGGAGGCTATATAATTATTTCCAACCATTATCATAAGAAGCCGGTTCTCCCAACCGGCTTCTTTCTTTTATTTCAAAGAGCATCATATACTCAAGTCTCGCTAAAATTCTAGTGGCACTACTAATAGTGGCACTACTAGTAGTGCCACTAGAGCTTAACGCATTGACGTTCAGGCGCCCCAGATAGTTATTAACATGGTAATTTGGCTACATTTCCCGCTGGAGTAATTCTACCGTCTGGTCGGGAATTTCTGCCATATCGAGGATCATCAGGCCATCCAAAGCATCATTGAAATCTGGATCAAGGTTGAAGCCCAGGAAGCGAGCATTCTGACGGATATATTGTTTCATGAGGATGGGAAACTCGATGTGCTCGGGGCGGATCTGATCAATGATCTCCTCCAGGGTTAATGCAGAAATATCTTCAATCGATTCCAGTTCTTTTTGTTGGGCCAGGTTGATGACAGGATCAAATGGAGTGCGAGGGCGAAACCATTTTGAAAAAGACGGATGCATAAAATGTTTCTTTGCAAACTCCATCAACACCTTCCTTGAAAAATCTGAATAATACCTGCTGATACTCACCGGTCCGATCAGGTATTTATAATGCGGATGCTTTACCTGGTATGCAAGTATTCCTTTCCATAAAAGATACAATGGAAGATTTTTCTTTTGATACTCCTGCACGATGAATGAACGACCCAACTCAAGACAGGATGGGAGATATGCATCAAATGCCGGATCAATATGAAAAAATGAATTGATGTAAAAACCTTTGCGACCAAAGAGACTAAATATTTTATCCCCGCAACCAAACCTGTAACCACCTACAAGCTTTTTTTCTTTCACATCCCAAATGATGAGTTGTTCATAATAGTCATCGTAAGCATCAATGTCAAGTGGAAAGCCTGTACTCTCCCCTACTAATCGGAATGTGATTTCGCGTTGTCGTCCCAATTCCTGTCGTAAGGCCGGTCGATTGAGAAGATTGCACACGACGAGAACATAAGGCGGTGTCCTGAGAATGGTGGCCGTACGGATCAGGTCATCCATCTCTGCAAATAGCATCTGTGAATCTGGTGAAGGACCTATGTTTTCCATATCGGCGAACCGGGTGGAGATGACCGGGGCGATAAAAATAGAATAATTCATTCTGTAAAATTCAACTACTCTTCCTGAGAGTAGGTAGTTTTACATGGTAAAAAATTGTAATATTTGATTTACGCTGAAGTACGGTCAGCTCTGACCAGCAAGAAGGTACCTGTCGATAAACTCCCGGACACACCCTTCACCCCCCTTTTTTTGAAGTACAACGTCTGCCATTCGGATCACCTTATAATGCGCATCTGCGGGACATGCACAAAGACCAGCTTCACTCATCATTTCAATGTCATTGACATCATCACCAATGACTGCAATGTTTTCCTTCGTCAATTTCAGATCCAGCATCCAGCGATGAAGGATGTTCAATTTGGATTCTTTTCCTGCATATACATATTTGATGCCCAGCATGCGGGCACGCTCGTCCATGATGGTTTGTGACCGGCTATGACTGAGGATCGCGACATCAATTCCCTGTTCAACCAGAAGTGTAATGCCCATACCATCCTTGACATTAAACTTCTTCATCTGCATACCATTTGCATCGATATAAATACCGCCGTCGGTCATGGTGCCATCAACGTCCAATACTAATAAGCGAATGTGGGATGCTTTTTCCCTGAGTGATTTTTCTTCCATTATTGAACTGCCTGGCGCACGCGCATTACTTTTTCTAAAATAGAATATAAAAGATCGATCTGCAACATAGTAGCTGAGTCGCTTAATGCATTTTTAGGATCCGGATGTACTTCAATAAAAAGTCCATCTGCTCCGGTGGCAGCCGCAACGAGCGCAAGGGTGCCAATATATTCCGGATTACCACCGCTCACACCTGAATCCTGATTGGGAACCTGTGTTGCATGTGTACAATCCATCACAACGGGCACACCGTGTTTTTTTAAACGAGGAATGACTGTAGCATCTACAATCAGATCTTCGTAACCAAACGTGAAACCGCGTTCACAGATCCACACATTCTGATTGCCTGTGGCCTGTACTTTTTGCACAGGATATTTCATTGCTTCGGGACTTACGAACTGTCCTTTTTTAATATTGACAATTTTCCCGCTTTTGCCTGCTGCATGCAATAGAGTAGTTTGTCGACACAGGAACGCAGGAATCTGAAGTACGTCAACATATGAAGCCACCATATCCACTTCATGGCTTTCGTGTACATCTGTCAGTGTGCGGATGCCAAATTCTTTTCCTATTCCCTGAATGATTTCTAATGCAGCCTGATCACCAATACCGGTGAAGCTGTCTTCGCGAGTTCGATTCGCTTTTCGATAACTGCCTTTGAAGATATAATCGATGCCGAGTTCATCGCATATTGGTTTTACCTTTTGAGCAATGGCCAATGGAGTCGTTTCATTTTCAATTATGCAGGGGCCTGCGATGAGGAATAATTTATTCATCCGATTTACTTTTTTGGCCGAGGTAGCCACTATGATGTCGTAAGGCGTAATCGGCTTTTGTGAAGCCAATTTTTTTCATTAGAGAAACAACGATCACATCTCCCAATACCGTCATCACAGTAGTGCTTGTAGTAGGTGTCAAACCGAGAGGACATACTTCCTGCGGATAACCAGTGCTCAAACAAATATCTACCATGCTTCCCAGGTCATTTTCAGGATGTCCGGTCAGACCAATAGATTTGATTTGTGGAAACATTTTCTTTGCCAGCGGAAGGAGTTCAATGATCTCTTTTGTTTTTCCGCTATTCGATATTAGGAAGAGCACATCATTTTTTTGAATGATCCCCAGGTCGCCATGTTGTGCTTCAGCTGGATGCAGAAATACTGCGGGTGTACCTGTTGAGCTCAGTGTGGTGGCAATGTTATGGCCGATCTGACCTGCTTTACCGAGACCTGCGATCACTACTTTGCCACCCTGCTGGTGTACATTCTGATAGATTTGGTCGATGGCGTTGCTGATGGTTTCATCTACGGGGATGTTACGTATGCCTTCTATTTCACGATTGATAATGTCCCTGATGTCGTCGGAGCGTTTTTCCATGAGGCTGCAAAAATAGCGTATTCATGGTTAAGAGAGTGAGAAAGTGAGTGGGTGAGAAAGTGAGAGAATGAGAGGTTGTGACAGTGAGAAGATTACGGATAAAATTGAAGTATTCAGAAAAGATGTGATTATTACTAAAGCACGATTGCAAGCTTTCAATTTTGTAATCACTTATTAGCTAAATCAGTGCGATAATACTTTTGAAAAAAAATTATTGTAGCCTCTTTGTGGTCGTATTCGCGAGGATCACAATTATTTTCAACATAAAAAAAACGATTTACATGTTTCTCGCGAAACAAGTAAATCGTTTTATAATTGGTATTTCCGGGCTTAAGCCTATTGTGAGCTACTATGCGCCTTTGTTGCCGCTTCTCAGCAGAGCTACCAATAAGAGGATGAAGACAGCGCCACCGATAATCCATACAATCGGGTTAGCATACCAGTCTCCGCCTTTGTCCACATCTACATCGATGTCAAGACCTTTATCCTGAGCCCATGTAATTGATTGAGCGATACAAAGTGTAACCACCAGGGCAAGTCGGGCATACACTGAAGAGACTTTTTGAGAGAGTTTCATATCAAAATTGGTTTAGTTATTAAAATTTTTGATTGGACTATTTAATGCGTACCAGTCTTCAAATTTGAAATTAGTACGGCACACACAGTGAATCCTTGTAGTAATCTAAGGAATTTGCTGCGTGTTAAAATATTTAACAGGGGCTATTTGAAAATGTTTATTGATTTTTCAGCTGGAAATGAAAAATTATCATGTATGGGCATGATTTGTTACATTATTATCATTCTACGTAATATCCAATGTGATTTCCACTGGAAAATTAGATTTTGACAGTCTTCCATTTGCCTCTCCGGAAAATGAAAACAGCAATCACAGCCAGTAATGATTCGCTGATGGCAATTCCCCAGTAAACGCCTACCGGTCCCCAATTGAGAACCTTTGCAAGTGTATAGCAAATCGGGATCTGCAAAAGCCAAAAGGCGACGAAGTTGATCCAGGTTGGTGTTACGGTATCGCCTGCTCCATTGAAAGCCTGGCCGATCACCATGCCATACGCGTAGAAAATATAGCCAAGGCAAATGATCCTTAGGCACAGGATTCCATGGTAGATCACCTCCGGCTCCTGCGTAAACCACGGAACAATGACGGGTGCGAAAATCAGGAACATGATTGAGATAGTGGTCAAAAAGATCATGTTGAAAAATGCAGCACGCCACACGGATTTTTCTGCACGGTCCGGTTGCAAGGCTCCCAGGTTCTGACCTACCAGCGTAGATGCTGCGGAAGCCATTCCCCACGCCGGAAGAATTGTAAAGATGATAATGCGTATACCTATGGAATATCCTGCGACGGCTGCATCACCAAACAGCGCAATGATCTTTATGATGAACAACCAACTCAGTGTTGCAATGGCAAATTGAAGTACGCCTGTAGATCCCACCTTTACCAGTCGTCTGACAATATCACCAACCCAAACGAAATGACGCCGCTGCAGATGAATTAATCCTTTTCCATTAAACAAATGATACAGCTGGTAGCAGACACCAATACCTCTGCCTATTGTAGTAGCAACCGCGGCTCCGGTTACACCCATTTCAGGAAATGGTCCCAGACCAAATATGAGCAGAGGATCCAGAATGATATTGACACCATTGGCCAGCACCAATGTGTGCATCGCAATTGATGCATTTCCGGCGCCACGAAATATGGCATTTAATAAAAAAAGAAAAAAAACAGTGCTGCTGCCTGTGAGTAATATGCGTGTGTAATTATTACCTGTGCGGATCAATTCCTCAGACCCACCCATAAAGCGGAGGATATCGGCTGAGGTAAAATAAAAGATAACTGCGATTACCGAACAAACAATAATGCCTATAAAGATGGCTTGTGCTGCCGCGACATTGGCGCCTTCACGATCTTTCTCACCTATCCTGCGTGCGACCATTGCAGTAGTAGCCATAGATAGCCCCATTGCCAGTGCCATAACCTGTGTGATGACTCCTTCTGTCAGACCGACAGTGGCTGTAGCTTCTTTCCCAAGCTTTGAAACGAAAAAGATGTCTACGATAGCAAAGAGACCTTCCATGAGCATCTCCAGTACCATGGGAACGGATAAAAGAAAAATCGCCCGATCGATACTGCCGGTTGTATACTCTTGTTCGGAGCCATTAATAGCTTCTCGAAAGAGCCTGAAGAACCAGCGGATTTTATTCATGGGTCAGTAAAAATAGTTTGACAAAGTAAGAACGGATGCGCAAACCAAAATACGTTCGGAATTGAGTTATGAACCAGGCTTCTTCACAGTGCACCCTTGACCGGTATATAAAGGAAGAAATCCGGTATTGATCTTAGTTAAAGCTTTCAATTTAAAGGTGAACCTTGCATCTGCGCACCTAAGAGCACGGGATACCTTACCTTTGCGTCTTTCAGACACCAGGATCAATATGGCAATTTATATTACGGATGATTGTATCAACTGCGGCGCATGTGAACCGGAATGCCCTAACAATGCTATCTATGAGGGTGGTATCAATTGGGCGATGAAAGAAGGTACGACTGTGACTGGCCCTTATACTCTTGAAGACGGGACTGTGGTGGATGCTGCTGATCTGCTTGAGCCTGTGTCAGTGGATTATTATTATATCGTGCCGGATAAGTGTACGGAATGTAAAGGATTTCATGATGAGCCGCAGTGTGCTGCTGTATGCCCAGTTGATTGTTGTTTGCCGGATCCGGATCGGGTGGAATCTACTGAGTTGTTGTTGGGGAGGCAGGCGAGATTGCATAAGTGAGAGGAGTGTGAGGAGTGAGAGGAGTGAGAGATGTGAGAGATGTGAGAAGATGAGAGAAAAATGAAAGGAAATGGGCAAAGGAGTAGATATTTGGTTTTAATAGTTCTCAGATACTAATGTATATTAAATATAATTTCAATACATAAAAAATTGATTTTTAATTATTTATACAAAATAATTCGTAATAATTCCACTGCCGCCTTTTTAAACTGAAATTGGAGATATCCGTTGAAATATTTATTATTATAATATGTATACGTTTGATTAAAAATTATTTATGCTAAATATCGCGTCGCTTACGTTTACTAACACTTAGCATGGTAAATTCAAAATATACGTATCAATTTTAATAATTGTAATATATACACCATTGAAAACCAGCACACTCTAAATTTCATCCGTGCGTAAACCTTTGTAAACGGCTACACTTTTCTTCCCAAGTCTACCCCACTCCATTTTCTTTCCCTAAAATCCAGCCAGTTTTTCCCTGTTAATAACTATCCAGGGCTCCTGACAATCAATCCCTTACATGCTAGTGGCACTACTAGTAGTGCCACTAAGATTTTATTATGGCTTTGTAAAGAAAACGAAGTCTGCCGTCACCTCAATTGCCCAGGTCTTAAAACCCAAAATCATAATCCAGTTCCCGTCCAAGTTCAATCAACCATGATGTGATCTCTACTCCTTCCGGATCTATGTTTCTTTTCGAGCAATTACCTTCCTCGGCTAATTCAATGACCTCATAAAATCCCCTTCCTCCCTGGGCTGTCTCCAGATATAACAGTACA
>JANPKZ010000175.1:0-4583 GCA_031426295.1 Saprospiraceae bacterium | reverse complement strand
TTGGATTCATCAAATTCGGCAGCCGGGTAGATATATTTCTTCCCATCGACATAGAGATCACCTGTAAAATTGGTGATGTGGTACAAGGCGGAGTAACTGAATTGGCGCGTTTGAAATAGTTACCTATATCTTTTCTCCTTGTCCTTCGCCTTCGCCTTCGCCTTCGCCTTCGCCTGCTCCTTCTCTTTCAGCTTTCTTCTCAGCCTTCATCTGTGGGAAAAACAGCACGTCCTGGATCGATCTCGAATTGGTCATGATCATCGCAAGCCTGTCCATCCCAATGCCTAAACCCGAAGTTGGAGGCATACCATATTCAAGAGAACGAAGAAAATCTTCATCCAACACCATGGCTTCATCATCACCACGTTTTCCAAGTTCCAACTGCTCTTCGAAACGTGCCCGCTGATCAATGGGATCATTCAGTTCTGAAAATGCATTCGCTATTTCTTTTCCATTACAAATGGCTTCGAATCGTTCCACCAATCCAGCTTTCGACCTGTGCTTTTTAGCAAGAGGCGACATCTCGATCGGATAGTCAGTAATGAACGTCGGTTGTATCAGTAAAGCTTCACATTTTGCACCAAAGATCTCATCAATGATTTTTCCTTTACCATAATTAGGTTCAATATGAATGTGGAGTTTTTTAGCCGCATCACGCAAACCGGCTTCATCCATTTCACTAATATCAACTCCTGTGAAATGTTCAATTGCCTCGTACATGGAATATCGTTTCCATGGTCTTTTGAAATCAATAAGATGATCACCAACCTGCACTTGCGTCTGACCATGAATATCCATCGCAGCTTTTTCAATCATCTCTTCCACGAGCGACATCATCCATTCATAATCTTTGTACGCCACATACAATTCAATCTGTGTGAACTCCGGATTATGAAAACGGCTCATGCCTTCATTCCTGAAGTCTTTGCTGAATTCATATACCCCATCAAAACCACCAACAATTAGTCTTTTTAAATAAAGCTCATTGGCAATACGCAGATACAACGTCATGTCCAATGTATTGTGATGTGTCTTGAATGGGCGTGCAGCTGCACCACCATACAAAGGTTGAAGCACCGGAGTTTCCACTTCGAGATATCCAAACTGATTGAGATAATTCCTGAAGCTGTTGTACATCTTTGTCCGCTGCTCAAATACTTTTTTAATGTGTGGATTGACAACAAGATCCACATAGCGTTGCCTGTAACGTTGCTCGGGATCTGTGAATGCGTCATGGACCACTCCATCAGCATCAACCTTGACGACTGGAAGAGGTCGTAATGATTTACTTAGGACAGTGAGTTCTTTTACATGAATAGTGATCTCGCCTGTCTTTGTCAGGAACACATATCCCTTCACACCGATAAAATCACCAAGATCCAATAAGTGTTTGAACACCTGGTCATATAAAGCCTTGTCCTCACCCGCGCAGATCTCATCACGACTGATATAGCATTGTATTCTTCCGGAACTGTCCTGGATCTCCGCAAAAGCAGCTTTACCCATTATCCGGTTGGACATCATGCGACCTGCAACAACCACATCCTGGAGGTTTTTTTCTTCCGGACTGAAATCCTGCTTGATCGTGGCTGCCAGGATGTTGACAGGATAAAGCTCTGGCGGATACGGATTGATCCCCAGGTCGATGATCTTCTGAAGGTTTTGACGTCTGAAAATTTCCTGTTCGGAGAGATTCTGCATGGTAAGGTTTGGATCTTTGAGTCGCAAAAATAATTGTCATTATCACATTGCGGCACTCCAGGCTATATTCGCACACCTGGAACTGCCTTTTACGTCATTCTTACGATGCCTCCATCACCGGTCAGATTTGCAAATATCCTGCTGCCATTGGCTTTGGAGGCGACCTATACCTATCGGATCCCTATATTCCTGGAAGAATTAATTACGATCGGCAGACGAGTTGAAGTCCAGTTTGGCTCGCGAAAACGTTACGCAGGCATCGTAACAGGCATCACCACCACTGATCCCGGGTACCGGACCAAGGAAATCATCAGCGTCCTGGATCAGGAACCCGTCATCCAGGAATGGCAACTGAAATTGTGGGAATGGATGGCTTCCTACTATTGCTGTACGCAGGGTGAAGTCATGAAAGCAGCTCTGCCAGGAGCGATGTTATTATCCAGTGAAACGATCATTACACCTTTATCTCTTAAGGAAGATGATATCCTGCAACTGGAAACTCCATTGTATGACCTGATTCGTATCATACAAACAAAAGCGTCTATCACGCTGGATGATCTCGAGAAGATCAGCGGCCTTCGCATACTATATCCTCATGTCGTGAAATTGTACCAACTCGGCATGATCGTCGTGATGGAGGAACTGGAAGAAAAATATATTCCAAAAAAAGTAAAGCTCATCCAGCTTTCAACTCAATATGCCGCAGAAGAAAAAATCCATGCAGCATTAGATGCAGTTTCTTCTCATGAATTGCAATTAAAATTATTGCTCGCCTATCTGTCCCTGACGGGTGCAGAACGACTTCCGGTAGAACCGAAAGTTCTTTTAGCAAAAGCTGAAGTTGGTCCTTCTCCACTTAAGACATTAACCGCGAAAGGAATTTTTGAGGAGATCACCATTGAAGTAAACCGTATGGATCGATTCAAAGAAGTAACTGATCCTGAAGATGTCATACTTTCAGAAACACAAACGGATGTGTATAATAGCATCCGTGATCAATGGAAAGAAAAGGAAGTTGTGTTATTGCATGGTGTAACCGGCTCTGGCAAAACAATTATTTATACGCAATTAATTAAAGATGTAATTGCGGATGGTGGCCAGGTATTGTATCTCGTACCGGAGATTGGATTGAGTGTTCAGATCCTGAACCGGCTTAAACAACAATTTGGAAATAAAATAACGATCTCCCATTCACGTCTTACCGACCAGGAACGTGTTGACCTATGGACGCAGGTCAAATCAGGTGTTCCAATAATCGCTGGTGTTCGGTCAAGTATTTTTCTTCCATTTCCGAATCTGAAGTTGGTCATTGTGGATGAAGAACATGATGCGAGTTATAAGCAACAGGAACCTAATCCACGTTATCATGCGAGAGATACTTCCATTTATTTAGCGCAGCAATCAGGAGCGAAAGTTCTTTTAGGATCCGCTACCCCATCGATTGATTCATATTTCCAGTGTGATATTGGTAAATATGGAAAAGCGTATTTAGGGGAACGTTATATGGGTTTGGAATTACCGGAGATCATTATGATCGATAAGCGGAAAGATAAATCCACTGAGGGTGCTCCGTACAGTCACACATTGATTGAAGAGATCAGGAACACCTTTAAGAATGGTAAGCAGGTTATCATCTTCAAAAATCGAAGAGGCTATGCACCTGTGCTAAAATGTAATGTGTGTCAGTGGGTTGCTGAATGTCCGAATTGTGACATCTCCATGACCTTTCACAAAGGGCGGAATAAACTTGTGTGTCACATATGTGGTACATCACGACCTGTAATAAATATCTGTCCTGCCTGTGGTTCGCCACGATTGGCATTAGAAGGTTATGGAACTGAAAAAATTGAAGATGAGCTGAATGAAATATTTCCCGATGCAACTGTACGTCGAATGGATCTTGATACAACTCGAGGTAAAAACAATATGGAAAATATTATCTACGAATTCGAACGTCAGCAAATTGATATCCTTGTCGGAACACAAATGGTGACGAAAGGTCTTGACTTTGATCATGTTGGATTAGTAGGTGTGATCTATGCAGACCAGGCATTGTATTACCCTGATTTTCGTGCTGCAGAACGTACGTTTCAAACACTAGTTCAGGTCAGTGGTCGGGCAGGCAGAAAAAATCAGCAAGGGAAAGTAATGATCCAGACTTTTCAGCCTGAACACCCTGTATTTCAGGATGTGGTGCGCAATGATTATAATTCTTTTTATAATCGCGAGATCAATGAACGGGAAATATTTAAATATCCTCCTCTGGTGCGACAAATTGCGATCACAGTGAAACATAAACAAGCTGATATAAGTCGGGATGCTGCTGAAATGTTTGCGATCGAATTAAAAGCGAAATATGGCAATCGCATTTTAGGACCCTCTATCCCAAATGTGGGCAGAATTAGAAATCAATACATCAATCAGATTTTTATAAAAATGGAAAAAGATCTGCGACTGATTCAGGATGTCAAAAACACGATCAAAGATTTCCAGGCTGACATCATCAAGAAAAAATCACTGACGACAGTGCGGATCAATGTGGACGTTGACCCGTATCACTAAGAATTCAGAATATCGAACAAGGATTGATGAATGTTGAAGTTATCGGTCGATGTTCAATTTTTGCCACAGCCTTACTGATTTATCTGGAAACTTCAAAAATCTACATTCCTTGTTCCTTGTTCATTATTCGACCTCAATCTCATTGGTGGCTCTTGACATCAATCAAAATAGTAAGTGCATTTCACACTTCAGATTCAAAAACTTCAAAAATCTACATTCCTTGTTCCTTGCTCATTATTCATTATCCGCTCATCACTCGACGACGACCACTCCATGATCTGTTCTTCCATTTCATGCAAAGAATTAAATCGTGACTGGTC
>JANPKZ010000174.1:0-6406 GCA_031426295.1 Saprospiraceae bacterium | reverse complement strand
ATTGTTATAAGCCTGTTCCGCGTGAATGGATATCGATCGATAAAGAAAGCACTGGAACGTTATCGAAATAGGGTGGAAGATTGCGCAGAACTTATGGGAATTAGATCTATATTAAAAAAATAGAAGTGATTAGCCCTGCCTCCACCCCGGTGGTGGCAGCGGCCAAAGGGATGGTGCCCTCATACGAAGTCCCTGTCATCCCCACCTTCCCCGTTGACCAATAAGCCTCCACTTTTTCATAGCCATCGGGCGTAGTATACCCTGGTATGCGCCGGCATAACCAATCTATGACTGCCTTAGGTGCTAACGATTCATTGTCACCGCCTACTGTAGGTGCTCCTTGAGATAGCCCGGTGCCTGGTGAAGAAGAATGGACGACTATGTATCCTCTTGGCACCCATGTTTTGATGTGCTCGCTTGATATGACTGGTCTTTCGCCGATTCGTATTACCTCCGGATGCACACGTTCATGTGTCGTTCCTCCGAGTTCATGTTTGACATTCCAAAACAAACCATCCACATCCTCTGCGACCCCGGCAAAGTATGGACTGGAACCATATACGATGGGCAATTTAAGTCCTTCCGTGTCGGTTTGTTGAGGTCTGATCACAGCCACGTGCATTCTGTCGCGTTTCCCATCTCCATCTGTATCAAAGGTGGTTTCAACCCACAGATCATGTCTGATCCAATTTGCAGGATCTTCAAATGCAGGAATGATTTGGGCTTCTCCGTTTTCAAATATGGGAATGGCTTTCCCTGTGACCTGGGCGATTATTGATCCTATAGGCTCGAGAAAGAGTATTAGATAAAAAATAAGTTGGAGTGATGTCTTCATAGAATAGTTTGTTTGATACGAGGGTTGTGGATAATGAGTGTGGGCCATGCTGCCCGTGCAGGAATTGCATTGACAAGTAATCTTTAATGCGGTTTTTAAAATTGGCTATAACGACCCGGGCTTTACGATGTGGCACTCCAGGGGTTCATCTGCCATTGCATGTTTGTGTCAATAAAAATAATGTTTTTTATGTGCCTATTTGATAAGGCAAGAAATACTATGAAGATGTGTCGTACAATTACCCACTAAATTTATTTTTCAACAACAAGTTTTTTCGTTCCAATAAAATCTGCTGCTTGAATTTGCACAACATAAATTCCCTCTGCAAAATCTTTTGTGTTCACTTCTACCTTTTGAGTATCTGTTGCTATGGAAGTGTAAATCAATTTTCCTGTGATATCTGCGATGGCGACTTCAACTTTTTTGTGGTTGCTTCCTAAATCGATGTTGAGATGACTGTTGGCAGGATTGGGGTAAAGATTTATTGATGAAGCAAAAGAATTTTCAATTATTCCTGTGGTCATGGATTGTCCTGCAAGAATAGGTTGGTTGGGAAGGGAATTGTAAGCGTATTCCATTATCGTAATTGAAACTGTATTGGATCCTATCGCTACACTAAGTTTAACCCAACCATAATAAAAATTTGTTCCCACTTGAATTTTTAATGGGAGGTAGTTTCCGGAAACATTAATCCAGGGACCGCTTTCCGGAGAATAAACAAGGTGAGCACCAGGAGATGGTGCACAAGACACGCAATTTACACGTTTTGTAACCAAAGTATGTATAGCATTAGTCCAACCCAAAGATGAATCAATAAGTGTATTTAAAGCATATCCTCCGGTGGTATCAGCTATCCAACAATTAGAAGTTGAACTTATCACTGCTGAATCTCCATTCGCCATAGTATGACCCCCCTGAGGACCACATTCTCCGCAATTTACAAACTCTTTTCTTGCTGACAGGACAAAATCATTGATACCGTCATTATTCAAGTCAAGTGAATAATCTGGCGAACAATTGGTTTGAAAGATGCAACTAAGCACCATATTCGGATTCACATCCGTATAAATAATCTGTGCATTTGCACTTGCTGAAAACATCATTGCTGTAACGATGAAAGCGTAAAAATCTTTTAGTAGTTGTTTTTTCATTTAATTTCCTTTTATACTGGCTTGAAAACGGACTTTTAATACTTCTCAAATTTTGCTGAAACAATTTTTTGCTCGTTTTCATAAAAACACGTTAGCATATAAACCCCTGGCTGCAAGTTGCCAATATCCATTTGACTTTCATTTTTATTTGATAAAACAAGTTTGCCTTGCAGATTATAAATATGTATTTCGAAATTATTGTTCTCTGGCGTTTGCATAAAAATGTAATCATCAGCCGGGTTCGGAAAAAGCATGATTTCTGTTTCAGCCATATCTTCAACTCCTGTAGACTGACTTATTTCACAAGCAATTTCAGGTGCCAATGTGTTGACGATAGTATCCATAATTGCTACTATTTCATTCCAAATGCTTTGGTGGTTTGCATCACTGTTTGTAAGTATAATTATTCCTGTATTTGTCTCATCATTAAAATACATATCAGTGGAAACGCCTAAATCACCACCGTTATGCCCCCACCAGGTTCCGTAGGCATCCTCGTAAGCATAAAAGATTAAACCCTGCAAATCCACAATATCAGGAACGATTTCGCTACGCATCAACGCAACAGTGGCACTATCCAATAACTGATAGCCATCAAAGTTTCCGTAGTTCATATGCGCATACATAAATTTTGTGAGCGAAAGCAAAGTGGTGCGCAGTTGTCCGTCCGGATAATCAGCGTAACCGTATAATCCATTGTCAACATATTCGCCACCGGAATAGGAATACGGATGGGCTACCAGGCTAGTATCAATTTCACGTAAGAACCATCCGGTATTATCCATGCATAATGGTTCAAAAATGTTTTCATTGCAGTACTCATTAAAAGGCTGACCGCTTATCTCTTCCACTAAATATCCCAGCAGCGCAACTGCCACATTAGAGTATTCATAGGTAGTGTTTGGTGCAAAGCCGGCAAAATTTAATGCGGCATTATAATCCACTCCGTCAACAGATAAATAATCAAACAAAAAATCGCCAAGAGGAATGGGTGCATCTCCAACGAAATAAGGAAGCAGATCCCAATTATCACGAATGGCGGATGTGTGCGTTAGCAGTTGCTTAATGGTGATCACAGAATCCGGATAATTGGGATTGTATACATCAAAAGGCAGATAATCATTAACTGCATTGTCCAGTTCAAACAAGCCGTCTTCATACAGTTGCATTACTGCTGTTACGGTAATTGTTTTCGAAACAGATGCCAGCATATATATGGTGCTATCTGTAACAGGGATATTCTCTTCCCGGTTTGCCAGCCCGTAATTTCCAAACCACAGCAATTCACCATCCTTTACAAGTGCTGCTCCGAGTCCGGAGATATGTACGTCTTCCATCTTGTTAAGGATATACTCATCAAGTGCAGTTTGAGCATGAATAAAACCTGAAATAATAAAAAGAGCAGTAAAAGAGAAGGTTTTCATTTTGATTAATTTTTATATAAGTATATAGATCTATTTTTGTGAGGACTTTTATTAATTAATTTTTATTGCGGCTGGCGTTCAAGGATAACAATCGGGATGAAAGTGCAAACCTTTTTTTGCAGTTGTTTTTTCATTTGATTCATTTTTAAAGGTTGACGTACATGTAATGCGTTTTGCAATTTGGTGTGTGGGTCATTCCATTGCTCTTAGACTGTCAAGTTCTTCAACACGAATAGTGGGAGGCATTATTCCCTTTCTTAATTTCTGGATGGTCAGATGAGCAACAGAAATAGCCTTTTGTTCTGAAGAAAATCCTCGGCTCCCTTCCATTGCAGGAATATTTGACTGATGAATAAGTAACTGGTTGTCTTTATAAATGTCGTAGCCCCAATATTGACCAACCATAAATGTCCTAAAACTATAAATGTCATTTTCGGTATTATTCATAGTAGTGCTACCTTTGGCAGCACCACTACTATCTTCTGTCTTTTGTCCTGTCGAATGACAAGCCGTAAGCAGTAAAAACAGGGTAAATATCAATGAATATTTTGCGGACATATTTTATTGAATAATAATTGTTTTACTGACTGTCTGTCCTTTGTTGGTTAGCAATACGATATATACACCCTTTGGCTTGTCAGATAAATCTATTGAAGAAATCGTTGAATTGGTGTAGTAGACCATTTCTCCAGAGCTATTAAAAACCTTAATTCCAGCGATTGAAATATTATCTGAAGCCAAAATGACGAAACCACTACTTGGGTTAGGATAAACTGAAATACCGTATGAATAGCTAGTTTCATCAATCGCAGTAACTGAACAGGTCTCGCAGTATTCCCAGAAATCGTTAGACCAACCTCCCTGCAAACCTGCACCCATGCCAATGTAGCCTTTGTCGCCGATGGAGAAACCTGTTGCTTCTTGTCGTGCCGCACCTCCCAAGTCAGCTTTTTGAATCCATGTATTGGTTGCCTGATCCCATTCCCAAAAATCGCTTTTCAGCGTGCCATCATTCCCTGTTCCAATATATCCTTTTGTGCCAATAGAGAAACCTGCTGCCAAGCGTCGTGCGGTACCGCCAAAGTCGGCTTTTTGAATCCAGGTATCCGTTACCTGATCCCATTCCCAAAAATCTTTAAATGTATTGCCATTTTGCTCACTACCTGTTCCGATATACCCTTTGGCTCCAATGGAAAAAGCAACAGCCAGGCCTCTTGCCACTCCAGCAAAATCCGCTTTCTGTGTCCAGGTATCCGTTGCCTGATCCCATTCCCAGAAATCCTGATCTAGGGTCATGTAATCAATAAGACCCACGCCAATATATCCCTTGGTTCCAATGGAGAAGCCAGACGCTAAGTATCTTGCAGCTCCTCCAAAATTTGCTTTTTGAGTCCATGTATTAGTCGCCTGATCCCATTCCCAGAAATCGTTTGAAGCACCATCTACTCCAGTGCCTGTGCCAACATAGCCTTTGGCTCCTATGGAAAACCCTACTGCACCATATCGAATTCCTCCGGCAAAATCAGCTTTTTGCGTCCATACATTCGTAACGGGATCCCATTCCCAGAAATCCTGATATTTTACCTGGCTGTCGTCATGGGTAGGTCGGCCGGCAATCCCGGTGCCTATGTATCCTTTGTTGCCAATAGAAAAACTTACGCTCTGGGACCTTGCTCCCCCTGGGAGGTCTGCTTTCTGTGTCCAGCTCTCAGCAAAGAGATTATAGAATGACAGTATTAATGGGATTATAAAGTAATTGACTTTTTTCATAGAGACATATTTTTGTTCTAGACGATATTTTTACTTTTCCACGAGCAGCTTTTTCGCTCCAATAAAATCTGCGGTTTGAATTTGTATAACATAAATTCCCTCTGCAAAATCGTTTGTGTTCACTTCTACCTTTTGTGTATCTGTTGCTATGGTAGTGTAAATTACTTTTCCGGTAATGTCAGTGATAGTTACTTGAATTTTTTTGTTGTTGGTTCCCAAAGCGATGGTGAGATGGTCGTCGGCAGGATTGGGAAAAAGGTTTATGGATGAAGCCAAAGTACTTTCAATGATTCCTGTGGTCATTGTTTGTCCGGCAAGGATAGGTTGGTTGGGAATGGCGTTGTATGCGAAATCTTTAATCGTCATTGACGCAGTATCAGCACTTACGTCTGCATCCATTCTCACCCATCCATAAAAGGTTTGACCACCGTTCATCAACTGCAAACCAACATAACCATCTATTACATTGTCCCACTCCCCTGTGTCTGTTATTTTAAAGCCACCAGTAAATACCCATTCTGTTTGATACCAT
The DNA here is from genome assembly GCA_031426295.1 of Saprospiraceae bacterium. Classification (GTDB taxonomy): domain Bacteria; phylum Bacteroidota; class Bacteroidia; order Chitinophagales; family Saprospiraceae; genus Opimibacter. Next base: position 694 of record JANPKZ010000174.1, on the reverse strand, counting down.
TTTAAATTTTGCAATGTGACATTATGCCATGCCTGGCTTGAACTTATTTCATCACCAGGAACAAGTTTTTTAACAGTATTGAGCGTTGTTGTCATAAAGGCATTGTTTGCCTGCGGAGTTATACTTACGCTGCATGTGTATGGATCTTCGGGATAGCGTGGTCTTGATCGCTTTGCCTCAATCAAAAAGTCGGTTATACTATCTCCGTTAAGGTCGAGGTTGTATGTATGAGTTCCGCTACGTGTAAGGGTGTAGGCTGAATCAGTTACAATATCTGTGTAAATAATCTGTGCATTTGCAATTGCTGAAAACATCATTGCTGTAATGATGAAGGCCATGCCTACCGGCAGGCAGGTATAAAGCTTTTTTAGTAGTTGTTTTTTCATTTTAATTGGTAACTGAAAAAGTTTTCGATTCAATTATTTCCCCATGACTCCATCTGATCACATACATTCCTGCTGCAAATCTGCTTACATCAATTTGTGTTTGTTCTGCATTTACTTTTTCTGAATAAACGAGTTGCCCGAAAAGATTTACAACTTGTATTTCTCCTGCTTCATCAGCGTGGAATTTTATATTTACAGCATTAGTCGCAGGGTTGGGAAATAGATGCATTAAAGAAAACTCAGCCGGTATTGTTTTTATGCCAACCGTCTGCTGTGAATATTTTATGGTGGTATAATCATTATTTGTT
>JANPKZ010000173.1:0-19469 GCA_031426295.1 Saprospiraceae bacterium | reverse complement strand
AAAAACGGAACCTGTATTAAAAAACCAGGCACTCATCCTATCGCAGTTGATGGATTCATTGGATTATGAAAACTATTGGCTGGTCGGGCATAGTTATGGTGGACCGGTCATTATTCAGGCAGCTATGGATTATCCCCAACGGATACGAGGCTTGTGTATCGTTGCTGGTTCTGTCAGCTATGACCTGGAACCCAAATCACCGTGGCGTAAATGGCTTGATCTTCCTGGATTGAGGTTTTTATTACCTACTGCCATGCGTGTTTCAAACCAGGAGCTGATGACTTTGAAAAAGGATCTTTTATTAATCAATTATGATTGGGGAAAAATTACAATTCCTGTATCGTTGATCCATGGCACAAAGGATGTACTTGTCCCTTTCGGCAATCTGACAGAAGCAAAATCAAAACTTGTGAATTCACCTAATGTGCGGACGCTGATAATGGAAAATGAAAATCATTTTATCCTATGGACACATAAGGAGCATGTGGTGAGGGAGATTGTGGGGCTGATGGGGACACTGGACCGCTGATGGAGTTGATGTTTATGATAAAATTTGATGCTAAGCATTGTACCTATTACGATGATCAATATTCTTCTGCGTTTTCAGCGTTTAGAGAATATGATTGGCTTCAGCGATATCAGCGGGAAAACATGAATAGTTTCCCGCAGAATCTCGCAGAAATTCAACGCAGAAAACGCTGATCAATCTCTCACTACTCTCACTTCTCTCACTCTTTACCAGTAATAACGTATCGCCTGACTAACCGCAATCGCGATAAAAATCAATCCTACAATCTTACTCGCATACTTGCTCATCTTTTCACTTTTCTTTTTGATAACCTGGCCGAGTTTGGCATATATAAAAAAAGTCACAAAAGATCCTAAGACAGTTCCTGCAGCAAAGGCGGCGATAAACTCGGGCTTAAGGCTGATGTAATTGGAGGAAGCAAGATATCCGCCGATGACGACGAAGAATGGAATGGCCATCATGTTGATGGAACTCAAGGCAATTCCTTTTGCAGCCCCCAGTAAGTTTGCGGCTTTATTCGTGGGTTTGTCGACTGTATGATTTTTCTTGAACAGGTAATAAACACCGACGATCAGAAACAATGGTATGCATGCCAGAATGATCGTACGCTCCATCGATGGATTGTGCGTAAGGATGTCATAGAAGGTAAGCGCGATATATGCCTGAAAAAATTCAATGAAGGCGGCACCAAGCGCCATGGAGATTGCCACCCTAAACCCTTTCTGGATAGCCGCCTCCGCGATCGATACATTGATCGTTCCAAATGGAAGCGTTCCGAAAAAGCCGCATAGCCAGCCCCAGGCAAAATGGAGGAGAAATCCCAATGTTTGAAGTCAGTTAGTTCTTTTGTATCGAAAATATAGGAACAATGCCGAGATAATTTGCTTAAAACCGACAGATTTGATCCCGGCCCGTTTGTTTTGACGTGCAATCTGCCCCATGATGCCCCAATGAAAGGCCATGTCACTGTACGCTTTAAGCAATTTATAATTTGGATCATAGATGTGGGCGGGGTCACTGCTGGTTCCATTGAACTCCATGATGGAGATTCCCCGACCTGCACGCATTGCGTCCCAGGATTCAATCTTCATGTCAAACCTGCCATAATACATCCCCGGCATCGATTCCAGGATCGAGGTCATCACATTGCGGATGGGTGCATCAATCTGCGTATTGGCATTTATAAACTTGGTACCACGGCAATGATTGCCGATCGGTTCAAGCAGGAGATATTCACCTGCAGGAAGTATTTCTTCAAAGCGATCTCCATATTTATTGATCAGTTTTTCATACTGTAGAATGGCACGATCCTGCGCAACAATCAATTCTTCTAATGTTGAGCGGTCATCTCCAATCACATGTAAAAATTCTTTTTGGCAGATGGAGGTAACATCTGATTTTGAACCATCCGGCATCCGGTATACCATGATGCTCACTTCCAACGGTGATGAAATAAATGGCTGAAGGATCAGATCGATGGTATGAGTGCTGACATGTTGTTTCAATTCCTGCAGATTATTGATCCTTGATATCAGCCAACCTCGTTCACCAACTTCCGGTTTTGCAATGACAGGATATTGTAATCCACTTTCAGTAAATAATCTTTCGACATCATTTTCTGCAACAGGTCCTTTCCACAGAACTGTTTTTGGTTTGAATGCATCAGGTACCATGTTAAGTATGTCTGATTTTGATTCCCCAAAAAAACCACCTGTTGGAATAGCGGGATTCGTTGTGGTAAAAAAGAAAAGATCACGACAACGCAACGCATTCCATAACCAAATGAAAATGACAGGAATGTTGAATACATACAAAGGCCAATATTCCCAATGGAACAACCTGATCATAAACCGTCGCCACCACAGGGCAATGGCAGAGGGAATTGGTTTTTTGCCAACAGGATATGTAAGTGTTGAATTATCCATGATGAAAACCCTTTTCTTCGCGACTATCCTGGTTTAATGAAATATGTAGTATGGAAGAATTTGACTTTTGAAGTGTAATGCTTGTGATGGATAATGTTTTGACAACATCATTCCGATTCATGATAAAATCATTTTCCGGATCACTATTAGCCATCTGGTGAAAATTCATGATGCTATCACGATCAAATTTTTCCTGCTCAGCAATCCATTCATCAAATAATTTTTTCCGCCAATCTCTTATTTGTTTTGGATATAAAGTTGCTGACGACCAGATCTGTGGCTCATGTATCGATAGGTTTGTCAGATGTCGTTCGTGTCCATCCCACACGAGTTGTTGAAATTCATTTGCCTCATACACCAGCAAAGTAAACGGTGCAATCTGTTTCAGATTATAAGATTGTAAAAAGACAGTGGAATCAGGTGCATTAACAGCATCCATGACAATAACCCCTCTGCTTAGCCTGTAGGGTGGATTTGGAATGAATGATTCAAACGCACCATTCAGAAGACATACTACTCGACCGGTTTCAGATAATGCGATCCAGGTGCCGCCCGATAATTCATCAAGAGGATAGTGAACTGTTTTTTTATCAATTCCATGTGAAGATGTCAGACCGCGTGTTTGCCGATGCGGGCTTTCATCGCGATTGGATGTGATAAAAATCTTGTCAGCAGTGGGAATGAAGCTTACTGTGCACATACATCCTGCCGGTGGCGGATAGTGGAGGGTGCCACTCCAAAGTGTTCGGGTAATGTGAGAGTTGGCATGGCGATTTTCAACGCGATCTTTACGATTGCAAGATGATGTATGGTGTGTTCGATATTATAGATCAATTCGCGTGCAATAGTGCTTTCCACGTACAGATCATCAACTCCATGTTCGGCACAATTCAGAAGACATTTTGTTTCAACATTCAATTCGCGAACCTTTGCAATAATAATCCTGGAAAATTGCAAGGCATAGTCTGGTTGTGATTCGATCTGATAGTCTCTTTTGCGTTTCGCGTAATCGATGATCAGTGGTGTTTGTTCTGATTGTTCGATCAGGCAATTATAAAATTCGATGATGTGGCGGGTATGCTGGCCGATTGTTGATCCGGAAAGAATAGGAAGTTGTTCCTGGTAGAGAGTTGGCTCGATGATCTCGAGATAGTGATTGAGATCTTCCAGTACAGTTGCGGCAAGTATTTGAATGTAAGTGTGTGATCCTGGAAGCATAGAGTGTAAAGGTAAAAAGGGTATTCGGTATTCAGTATTCGGTAATCAGTATTCGCTATTTAAGGTATGCTGTAAAAAAGGTAGACTGAAACTAGGGTATGCTGCTTTCAGTTAAAGCTTACCAGAAGGTGCAGGCAGCTATAAAATAAATGTTAGGTAAATGATTTATTGATGATTTGGGAAAAACGGGCGGGTCTAAGGTAAGAGAGGATCCTCTTAACGCCATTGAAAAGGGACCTACTAGCTGTGCGAGAACTAACTAACTGAGTTTGGAAATATCCAGTGAAATATTTATTTATGTAATATGTAAGATATTGATTTTAAATATTTAATCAAAATTAGCCCGTCGTTTACGTTTACTACCGGCTAAAACGGTAAGTTTGAAACATACGTAACAATTTAGATTATTGTAATGTGTAATTATTTGTTTTCCAATAACTTATTAAAATTATCCCGTCGTAAACGTTTGTATTCGTTTAATAACCACTCCAATTAGAAAGCCCCGGGCTGCAAAACTTAATTTTTAAAAAATCAAGTCACTTTTAGCCTGTTGATAACCACTTGGCGCCCCTGACCGTCAGTCCCTTACATGCTAGTGGCACTACTAGTAGTGCCACTATAAATTTCGTAATCTTTTTGCCTCAAGCCCTCTCGCCATTAGCCTTAGCCTCCGCCTTAGCCTCCGCCTTAGCCTTTATCCTCACATATTCGCTATAATCTCATCCCCAAACTCCGAACACTTAAGCAACGTAGCCCCTTCCATCAACCGCTCAAAATCATACGTCACCCTCTTCTTCTCAATCGACTTCTCAAGACCCTTCTCAATCAGGTCACCAGCCTCTGTCCAGCCCATGTAATCAAACATCATGATTCCCGACAGGATCACCGAACTCGGATTCACCTTGTCAAGTCCAGCATATTTAGGAGCCGTACCATGCGTAGCTTCGAAGATCGCAGCACCATTTACATAATTTATATTAGCTCCCGGAGCAATCCCGATACCACCTACCATCGCAGCAAGGGCATCAGAGATATAGTCACCATTCAGATTGAGGGTAGCGATCACATCATAGTCTTCCGGACGCAGCAGGATCTGCTGAAGGAATGCATCTGCGATCACATCTTTGATCACAAGAGCGCCATTGGCAATAGCAGCTTTTTGAGCAGTATCAGCCGCCGCCTGTCCCTCAGAGGCAACGATCCGATCGTATTGCGCCCAAGTCCACACTTTACTTCCATATTCACGCTCAGCGAGGTTGTAACCCCACTCTTTGAATTTGCCTTCGGTAAACTTCATGATATTACCCTTGTGGACAATCGTCACACTTCGGCGACCTTTCCGAAGTGCATATTCAATAGCAGCTCTCACAAGTCGCTCAGTTCCTTCAAGGGATACAGGCTTTATACCCAATGAAGAAGTATCCGGGAAGCGGATATTTTTAACGCCCATCTCTTCGATGAGGAATCTTTTTACACGTTCATTTTCCGGGCTTCCTGCGAGGTATTCGATACCGGCATAGATATCTTCTGTATTCTCACGGAAGATGACCATGTCAACTTTCTGCGGTTCTTTCACAGGAGAAGGAACTCCCGTGTAATAGCGTACAGGACGAAGACATGCATAGAGATCAAGTTTCTGACGCAGAGCAACATTCAAAGATCTGATCCCCCCGCCTACAGGTGTTGTCAGTGGTCCTTTGATCGCCACCAGGTGGCTGGCAATCACATCGAGGGTCTCTTGTGGCAACCAGTCGCCGGTAGCTTTAAAAGCTTTTTCACCAGCTAACACTTCTTTCCATACAATTTGGCGGGTCCCGCCGTATGCTTTATTTACCGCGGCATCAAAGACGCGTACTGAGGCTGCCCAGATATCCGGACCTGTGCCATCTCCTTCGATAAAAGGTATAATCGGGTCATTGGGAACGGAGATTCCCGACTCTGACATTGTTATTTTTGTGCCATTCATGCTTGATCAATCATTGGATGAGGCGCAAATTTAGAAATTCTGACCTAAGGACGGCCTCCCTAATTTTCAATTACCTTAGCCCGGCATGCGTAATCCGATCATAGATGCCGGTGATGAGCACCTGAGTCCCCAGGAAAAACAGGTGGAAAAGGCTTTGCGGCCCAAGGGCCTGACCGAATTTTCCGGCCAGGAGGATATTGTAGAAAATCTTTTTGTGTTCATCCAGGCTGCCCGCCAGCGCAAAGAAGCACTGGATCATGTGCTGCTTCATGGCCCTCCGGGTCTTGGTAAGACGACCTTATCCCACATCATTGCTTCTGAATTGGGAGCCAATCTCCGAATGACCTCCGGACCGGTAATTGAAAAACCCGGTGACCTGGCAGGTTTGCTCACAAGTCTCCAGGAAGGAGATGTGCTGTTCATTGATGAAATCCATCGATTGAACACAGTGGTGGAAGAATATCTCTATTCCGCAATGGAAGATTACCGCATCGACATCATGATCGACAGTGGTCCCAGTGCACGATCAGTGCAGATATCATTACAACCTTTTACGCTCGTCGGTGCCACTACACGTTTAGGTTTGATCTCAGCGCCCATGCGTGCACGTTTCGGGATCAATTTTCATCTCGATTATTACGATATCCCGACCCTCGAAAAAATTATTTCAAGATCTGCCTCGATCCTCGATGTGCCCATCACAGAAAAGGGAAGACATGCAATTGCATCGCGCTCACGTGGCACACCGCGTATTGCAAATGCACTGTTGCGTCGTATCCGAGACTTTGCACAAATAAAAGGGAATGGTACTATCGATGAAGCCATTGCCATTCACGGACTAAACGCATTGCGCGTTGATGAATTTGGTCTCGATGAAATGGACAACCGCATTTTATCAGCCATCATTCAAAAATTTAATGGTGGCCCCGTAGGTATCACCACGATCGCAACAGCTGTTGGTGAAGATCCCGGCACATTAGAAGAAGTATACGAACCATTCCTTGTGATGGAAGGATTTATTCAGCGCACCCCTCGCGGCAGGGAAGCAACTCCGAAAGCATTTAAGCACTTAGGCATTCCGTACAAGCCGTATCAGGGAGATATGTTTACGTGATTCAGTATTCGGTATTCAGTATTCGGTATTCAGTATTCGGTATTCAGTATTGGGTATTCAGGATTCGGTAAAAATGTAAAATTGGTGTGCTTCGACACTTCGACAAACGCTCAGTGCACCGCCTGCTGACTCTCAACCTTGTGCTACAACTCAGCAACCGTGGTAAAAATGGTAAGCGGTAAAAATGGTAATCTGTATTCGGTAAAAAAGGTAAAAAATATAAAAGTTGTAAGTGATTAAATCCAAAACCCAAAATCGAAATCTAAAATCTCACGCCCCAGCGTGATGGCGCCTCAGGCGCTCATAAAATCTAAAATCTAAAATCTAAAATCTAAAATTATTTAATCAAACTCACATCTCCATACTTAACTTCCTCTTTTCCATCTTTAAACTTCAGCAAAGCTTTATACGTAAACACACCCGGATTGGCAGGCGTGCCGTCGAATGTTCCATTCCAGGATGAGGAAGGATCATTGGGTTGGAAATGAAATTTTTCAAAAACCAGATTTCCCCAGCGATCATAGATTGATAACTCTGTAATTTCTTCAAGGGCATGGGAGAATATCATGAAGAGATCATTTGACTGATCACCATTGGGAGAAAATGTATTGGGAATATAAAATTCGCGATCAAGTTTTGCCTGGATGGTGATCTCATCTGTACCGGTACAACCATTCTCATCTGTTGCAATAACAGATAGCGTAATATTATTTGTAATGATTAAAGAACGGTTATCACAATTTTCACATGGCTGATCAGACCAATGATAAATTAAAGCACCTTGCGGTGATCCGAGTAATGTGACAGGAAGTAATATTGTCGAACCGAAAGGTATAGTGGTATCTGGTCCTAAAGAAATCATCCACGGGGAAGGGTCTGCTAAAGAGAAGGATGTTTCAACCTCACATCCATTCTGATCCTGAACGACAAGCTGATGGATGCCACCTGTTAAGCCCGTATAAACCAGTGAGGATTGATATGGATTTCCATCAATCGAAGTAACATACGGCATCGCCCCACCAGTAATATCTGTAATAGTAAGAGCTCCGGTTTCACCAAAACATAAAATATTGGCAATACTTCCCTGCAATGTCAGCTCATCAGGTTCTGTGATGATAATAGTATCCGAGATAAAGCATCCATGATCATCTGTAACGGTAACTCTATATTCTCCGGCGATTAAATTAGTCATTGAATTGATGGTGTCTCCTGTCGACCAGGCAAAGGATAATGGGGGAGTACCATTCGAAATAACATCCACAACTGCTGAACCATTTTTATCTCCAAAACAAAGCACCCCAAATCCATTATATGTTGAAGTTACATTGGCATCAATCAACAATGGTAATGGTGTATTTACGGATAGTACTTCAACTACACTTAGCCCATTTGCAGAACGTAACGTGAGGGTATACATCCCTGATTGAGTAAATGTCAATTGATAATTTCCAATACCGGGAAATTCAAGATTTATCAATGTATCAGGATGTGCAATGGTAAGATCAAATGGTCCAAGACCTTCAGTAATATCAATCCGTAATCTCGCAAGCTCTCCATAACAATTCGGCTGAACCAATGAGTAGGTAGCGGCTATGATACAAAGGTCTGGCGGATCCAGTGAAATGGTTGAAATTATAATGCTATCACATCCCCCGGCATTTAAAAGATGCTGCGTAAAAACTCCAGTATCCACCAGATCACAACTTGACCCTGTCAGATAAGTAGTGTCAGGAAATATGTAGGTGGCATAATTAGAAATAATACTATCGCAACCAAATTGATTTACCAATGATGTAATGACCATCCCTGAATCTATCGCAGAACATGTATTCGAAAAAGTATACGTGGTATCCGAACCAACATATGTAACCGTCTGTATCACCAGGCTATCACAACCCATGGCATTAACCAGTAAAGTGTTCGTAGTCCCAGCATCTGCGTAAAAGCAGGTAGTAGCTTCGAGATATGTCGTATCCGCTAATGAAAATGCAACGGTGGTGATCACAAGACTGTCGCACCCATCAGCATTTGTAAATAACTGGGAGAACTGCCCCGTCTGTGACTGGTCACACGATGATTGGAAGAGGAGGGTAGTATCCGATAGTAGAAAATCAACCTGCATGATTATAAGACTATCACAGCCTGCCTGGTTCACAAATAATTGTTCTGTCCGTCCAGTATCCGTGACTATACATGAATACTGCTGCAGAAATAAAGTATCTGAAGATATAAACAGGATCTGGTGAATAACTGTGCTGTCGCAAACCGGTGAGGTAAATATTTCAATAATGGTGTCTGATTCAGATTTTATACATGTATATGTAGTTAACCAAGTCGTATCTGGAAGGGTATTGATCAATTCTGTTGTGACAACACTATCACAACCAGAGACCGTAACATATTGGTCAGAATAAATACCACTTTGTGTCTGATATGCTCCACCTGCAAAGAGCGAATCACCTGCACACAAATAATGGGTAAATAAAAAATGCAACGTATCCGCTTCAGAAATATCAATCTCTACCAGGCTGTCACATCCATTTACATCCGTAAATACTTCTGTTCCCGACCAGATACCATTGCCATACGTATTGCCATTAATAACAACTGTGGTTCCCGAACACAACACGGTATCAAAGAGTGTGTGATAATCAGGATGTAGAATTAATCCAAAACAATGATCATTTGATCCGCAATCATTTGTCACCACTAAACAAATTTCTGTTTCACCTTCCAGAGCCCATTCTATGTCAATTTCATTTGAACCCTGACCGCTCACCAGGTTGATTTCCGGAGGAATGTCCCACTCATATTCATAATCCGGATTAAATTGTGAAGTGTAGAGGGTTACTGTTTCACCCGGGCATAATCCTGACGGGCCTGTAATGAAAGGCACTTCCGGGATATCATTTATAAGTACATCAAGGCAATCAGAATCTTCATCACATCTGCTTTCCACAAACAGGCAAACGTAAGTATCTGTAGGATCCTCCCATTGCACAGTTATGTCAGGTGTTCCCTGTCCATTGATAATGGTCCCACCTGAAGCAATTTCCCATTGATATGATTCAATGGCAGGCAATACGGGAAAGTTGACAGAATATTCTGCTATGTCACCTGCGCACACCATTGAGGGTCCGATAATGGGTGGAAATAAAATGTCTTCATCCACCAGTGTAATTTCAACTTCATCCTCCACCATGCAGAGTTCAAGAATGGAAATATCATCCAGTGCAAAATCGTTTCCATTGGTTGCAGTATTCAGATTGACCACACAGATCGTAGCTGTAGTACTCGATCCTGAATACCAACTTGCATTAAAAGGTACCCATTGACATGTAGAAGAAGGAACATTTACAATACTGCCGATCTGGGTGCCATTAATGGAGAAGCGTAAAATTGCAGGTGATGCTGAATGAACAGATGCTGCCCATGCCGAGACATTGAACCATGTGTTTTGCGAAAGGGTGATGGTTTGGCACCATATGTCCTGGAGAGAAGGGGCGCCGTTAACAACCATCATGTTGACACCACCAGGTGTATGATCACTGCATCCGCTAAAATTGCTATGTACCAGATTGGGGTTATTGATCACCGTATAAGTACCTGCAGGCACAAGCTCATTCTGAACTCCCGTCATGTCAGCTACATAGGTATAATTAGAAGTGAACCCTGTATTTCCAAGTTCAAAATCACCATTGTTGACGAGTGAGGACGAATTTGGATCTAAAGCCCAACCGGTAAGTGTATAGGTAATCGGACCTGTGATATTGGCAACCGGATTTAAAATTGACGTACTGCTTAAACCTGTTGCAGGGGACCACTGTGTAAAAACAGCATTTGCAAAAGACGTAGAACCTTGCAGGGTTAGGATACCTCCGGGGAAACAGACATTTGTATCAGGTCCTGCATCAACTATAAGATCACAAACAGATGTCTCACTTATTTGTGAACTTTCATTTTTATTGGCAGGGGTCTGATCCCAACCAATAGACCACAACAGCCAAATGATAGTGGGTGAAAGAATCCAGTTCACCATGCCAGGTGAATGTGAGAGGTTACGATATCCAAGATGCCTCCAAGATAATATGTAAAGTCGAACGTCCAATGGCTAGACATAATAACAACCTGTCTGACAATCTTACACGAGATAATAGAAGACGGATTCTCCGGCAATCTACAATTCCGCTACAAGGGACGACAAAGCTAATTGTTGCTCCTTTGCTACCTTCCTCCCTTGCTCCTTTGCTTTCTTACTATGCCTGAGCTTTCGGAGTGTTAAAATTCATCGGGGGAAAAGAGACATTCTGGTCTGATTCGTCGATCACACCAAACTGGCCTTCGAACTTCTTGATATTGTCCGCCAGGGCTTTCATGAGGCGTTTAGCATGTTGAGGTGTGAGTACGATTCTTGCTTTCACTTTTGCCTTTGGCACATTGGGCATCATACGGATGAAATCGACGACAAATTCTGAATGACTATGTGAGATGATCGCGAGATTGGCATAGATGCCTTCTGCAATCTCTTCAGGTAATTCGATATTTAATTGATTCTGTTGATTTTTATCTTCAGCCATGGTGTTTGATCTGCTTAGGTTTGAATAAGCAAAGGTATTAACCATTTTCTAAACGTGAGGTTCAAAGCAAAAAGCCAGGCTTGAGGAAATAAGCCTGGCTTAGGGATTGTGGGTAAGGGGTTATTGTCTTTCAGCTACTTTAACAGCAGCTGGCATGCCACTTAGCTTTTCATTGTATTCCCAAAGCTCGGTTTCAATCGCCAGGGTAGCTTCGCGCCAGTCATTCCAGTATTGTGCAGCGCTTCCTTTGCCAAAGAGCTCTTCATATTTGGCATCGAATCCATCATCTTCACCCATCCACGACCATTTATCAAAAAAATACACGAACAGAATGTCATTAGCGGCTGTAGTACTGCCCAGCTCATTGAAATAAACACCGTATGCCTGGTTTGGAATTTTTTCAGCATATACTCTCCGGCATTTATCTAACAGACCTTTTGCCATATCCATTTTTCCTTTGGCAACGTCGATGGTGCGGACATATAATTTATTCACATTAAAATCAGCAGGGAACCTGGAACGTGTTGGATCAAAACGAATGTAATCTGTCGTGTGTCCCTCATCCATTTTGCTGGCGACGTTGTTTTTCCAGTCATTGTTGTGCACGTCATCATCAGGACGTGAATCGAGTGCACTCCATGGTGTTGGACCCATCAGCCATTTGTAATTACCGGAATTCGCACCGGAAACTACCTGATATACCCGGACGCCATGCGGACCGGCAGGATGGAACTTTTTATTGTGAGATCCTAATGCTGCTTCAAGTTGATCAATATCATCAAAGTCAGCACGGAAAGTTTCAATCTCGAAAATGAGATCTGGTGTTTGTGAAAATCCTGTGAATGGAATACACAAAAGAAAGAGGAGAAAATAATTTTTCATAACAAGTTGGTTTTTGAACAAAAAGATATTGGTTGAATTGTTGAAATTCAATAATATGGGTGCCCAGCGTTATACGTGTGTTCAGATCAGGATACTGCCCGTATTTGGGTGCGGCTTGAGAGTTTCAAAGGAGAATAGGGCAGTACTATCTAAAGATAATCATTTTATAGAGGGATGCACCGCTTTGAAATTTTTTTTATGCTTGATTTTTTAAGTTTTGATACTTATTGAACAGTTGTGAATTGAAATTTCTTTCCATCAAAAAGTCCCAAATCACTCAGCTTTAAACTGGGGATCACCAGCAATGCCATAAAGGATAATGTCATAAAGGGTGCATCCAATACACAACCCATTTCTTCTTTTACGAACAGGTCAATGGATTCATAGGCATGACCCACTTCTTCACCACTTTTTTCACTCATCAGACCTCCGATAGGCAGAGCAAGGCTTCGATGTTCATGAAACTTTGTTGCAGCAATGCCTCCGCGATGTGAGATAACTTCATTTATACAGGCAGTGAGATCTGCATCATTCGTACCGACTGCAACAATGTTGTGAGAATCGTGCGCCACACTGGAAGCAATAGCTCCATTCTTAAGTCCAAATCCACGTATCAAAGCAACAGCAGGTTTGGCTGGCTGATATCTGTTCACCACGACAATTTTAAGAATGTCCCGCGATGTATCAGATTCAAATATTCCTGCATCCATCACCTCCTGATCGTGTTCTGTAACGATGGCTCCATTTATTGCCTGGATAATATTTGCTTTTCCATTTTGAAGATCGAGCCAAACATCTGAAATCAATATGGATGATATACCGAAGGAATTAATAACCGGTATCGACGTATCTGGTAGATGTACTCCTGATGCATCATATACTTTATAGCCATTGATCCAGGTTGAAATGACATTCCATGATGCAAGGGAATCGATAAGGATCATATCAGCGTAATCTCCTGGTTGCAACAGACCAACATCCAGATTGTAATGCTTTACAGGATGAACGCAGCTTATGCTGAGGATGTCAAGCAGGTCATAGCCAAGATCAAGTGATCGTATTACCAGTTGATTGATATGTCCTCTCAATAGATCATCAGGATGTTTGTCATCAGAACAGAACATCACTTGATCAGGATGTGATCCGATCAATGAATGGAGTGCACTGTAATTTTTGGCGGCACTACCTTCACGGATCAGGATCTGCATGCCGCATTCTATCTTATCCCGTGCTTCATCAAGTGCAGTACATTCATGATCCGTTGTAATACCTGCAGCAGCATATTGGGCTGCAACTTTTCCTTTCAGACCTGGTGCATGGCCATCTACAGGTAGTCCGTACTCCTGCGCAAGTTGAATTTTATCAATTACGAGCGGATCGTGAGCAAGTACCGCAGGATAATTCATCATTTCTGCGAGGTAATGGACATCCTTATTTTCAAACAATACCCTGATGTCAGACAGAGGTAAACCTGCACCCGATGTTTCAAATGATGTTGCTGGTACGCAGGAAGGGGCACCGAAATAGAATTTGAAACCCGATTTTTTTCCCAGTTCTACCATATAACGTACACCTTCAATGCCACACACATTGGCAATCTCATGCGGATCGGAAACTGTCGCTACTGTTCCATGACGAACTGCAATACGGGCAAATGCAGGTGGCGTGAGCATCGAACTTTCTATATGTACATGAGCATCAATAAACCCCGGCATCAGGTAGGGTTGTCCCTCCAGCACAGGTCCTTCTAGGTCAATCGACCTGATTCGTCCATTTTCAACAATTGTTTTTCCAAATCCCATTCTCCGGTTGACGGGATCGATGATATTTGTCTCCAGGGTAAAGGATGTGGAAGCCATATGCCAAATTTAGGGAAGATCGACCTGGAAGCCGTATGTTAATCCGTAATAAAAACCAGTTTTAGGTTTGACTGGTAAGGCAGGTTACCTTATTTTTACCTATAATAAACCAAGTGGATCATGAAACATGTAGAGCGCCTGTTTGATAGTAATCGCGACTTTCTCGAAAAATCAGCCTTTGGTGTCTGCCAGCAGCTGGGGGAATGGATGCGCATACAACCCGCCCGCATTCGTATGTATTTTATTTATGCATCCTTCATCACCTTCGGTTCACCCTTTATCCTATACCTCGTCATGGCCTTCTGGCTAAATATCCGCAAGTACATTCTCACGAGATCGAACCAAATTCTTTCTGAGTAAATCGAAGCTGCGAAAAGCCGCAAAGATTCATTGGAAATTAGAAATTATAGAAATTAGAAATTATTGGCTATTGGACAATATTTAAATTTCCAATTTTCAATTTTCAATTTCCAATTTTTCAATCTCTAATTCTTGAAAGAGTACGACACAATATTCGCCCCCATCTGCAATGCCTTCTCGCGGATCTCCGGAGGATCACGATGTACTTCAGGATCTTCCCAACCGTCACCAAGATCGCATTCGAAAGAATAGAAAATAACAACTCGACCCTCGTATACGATGCCATAACCCTGGGGTGGGCCACCATCGTGCTCATGAATTTTGGGAAGACCTGCAGTAAAATTATATTTCTGATGATAGATCGGATGTTCGAAGGGTAATTCGACAAGAGGTAGCTCTGGGAAAACCTGCTTCAATGCAACACGGATGTATGGATCCATTCCATAATTATCATCGACATGCAGGAAGCCACCACCCATAAGATAGTTGCGCAGGTTTTCTGCTTCTGCTGCTGAGAATACTACATTGCCATGACCTGTCATATGCACCCATGGATAATTGAAAATATCCGCGCTGCCGACTTCTACTGTTGCATAATCAGTGTTGAGGTCTGTTCCGAGATTCGCATTACAATATCTCGCAAGATTTGTAAGCGCAGTGGGATTAGCATACCAGTCGCCGCCTCCTGCATATTTCAATAAAGCAAATTTGAGTGTGGGCTCATCTGCTGTTGCCGGGTTCAATAATGTAAAAAGAGAAATGATTAGAGAATAGATCATGATTTGTATTTCATTTCATTGATAAGGTGAATGTCCGAACATGCTTTGATCACTGCGGTCTCCACCCTGAGTCTGAACGGACCCAGATGAGACAGATTAACTTTTGATTCACACATCATACTCACTTCTTCATTTGAAAAACCTCCTTCCGGACCAATCAGCATTACAACGTTCTGACCGGCGGAATAATTTTCAAACACGGGTTTGCTAGCATCATCCATATGGCAGGCAAAGATCGTCGCAGTATCCGGATCCTCCTGTTTTTGCTTAATGTATGCTTTTGGTGTTGTCAGGTTTTGGATGACTGGAAATACACTCTTTCGCGATTGTTTGGCAGCACCGGCAACAATTTTTTCAATACGGTCCATTCGGATCGTACCTCGCTCTCCATGGCGGCAATCGAGAAAACAGATTTCATCAACACCTAATTCTGTGATCTTTTCAATAGCCATTTCAGTGCGATCGATATTTTTGGTGGGCGCAAATGCGATCGAAAGCTTGTACGTACGCGGATTTTGAAAATGATGACTCACATCTTCCAGGAGTTTGATCTGACCGTTTCGGGTATCGGTCGAAAAGATCTTTCCGAGGACGCAGGTGCCAAGACCATCTGTCAGGATCAGCTCTTCGTCAACACGCAGACGGAGCACGGCATAACAGTGATGCCATTCATCGCCCTCCAGCCGGATCGTTTCCCCGGGTTGCCCGAGAGGCCGGGTATATTGCCAGGGAAGGGAATTAACCCTCATATTTTGCCTAATTTCGCCCGTTCGTATTGAAACATAAAAGACAAAACTATCGTTTTGACCACCATCATCAAGTTTAATTCACCAAATTATCCATCTACATGGGCGTAGTGACAATGATTGCTCAGCTTATCCTGAGCCTTTCCATATTAGTTGTATTGCATGAAATGGGGCATTTTCTGCCCGCCAAATGGTTTAAGACTAAGGTTGAAAAATTTTATCTCTTCTTCGATGTAAAATTTGCCCTCTTTAAGAAAAAGATCGGAGAGACTGAATATGGAATTGGTTGGCTGCCGCTGGGTGGCTACGTCAAAATTGCGGGAATGGTGGATGAGAGCATGGATCTTGAACAAATGAAACAACCACCTCAGCCATGGGAATTCAGATCAAAACCAGCCTGGCAACGTCTCATTATTATGCTGGGTGGGGTGACCGTTAATTTTATCCTCGGTTTCCTGATTTTCGGAATGATGTTGTGGGTGTATGGTGAAAAATATCTGCCGAATGAAAAAGTAGAGTACGGGTTGCATCCGGATTCGCTCGGTTTGCAGATGGGATTTATGGAAGGGGATCACCTGGTGTCCATCGGAGGTGAACCTGTAACAGAATTTTCTCCGGCAGTTCTGCGCAGGGAGATTGTGTTGAATAATGCGAGGGAAGTTGTTGTCAAGCGTGGCCGTAATGAATTTCCGATTGCGATCAATGAAAAGTATGTGACGATCCTTGCGTCTAATGACTATAAAGACTTTACGATTTTTGAACCTCGCATGCCATTTGGTATTGCCAAGGTTTCGGAAGGTTCCAATGCTGCTAAAGCCGGATTGCAGGAAGGGGATAAGTTAGTGGCTGTGGATGGAACACCTACATTTTTTCTTCATGAAGTCATGAAAGTTTTTTCTGAATCAAAAGGAAAGAATGTCCGTCTTGGGTATGAACGTAATGGCACACCTGGTGAGACGTATGTGGATATTGATTCAATGGGTCGTATTGGCGTAGCACTGCAAAACTGGCAGGCGTTAGGCTGGGTTGCGAGGAAAGATTATACGTTTGCTCAGGCAATACCGGCAGGCTTCCGTGATGGGATGAGTTTTATGGGTGACTGGTTTAAAGGTATTGGAAAGATATTCCAGGGCCAGGTAAAGGCGAAAGACAGCTTAGGTGGATTTATTTCCATCACAAAACTTTTCAATACTTCATGGGACTGGGAATCTTTCTGGCGCATTACAGGCATCCTGTCTTTCATACTCGCGATCATGAATTTATTACCGATACCAGCACTTGATGGTGGTCACGTAATGTTTCTCTTATGGGAAGTCGTAACTGGTAAAAAGCCTGGTGATAAATTTATGGAATACGCTACGTACGTAGGTTTTGCATTGGTTTTAGGCTTGCTGGTTTTTGCCAATGGTCTTGATATTATGCGTTTGTTTGGCAAATAAAAAGGCGAGTATTCCCATCAGCACCCACAGGTGTCTAAAATTCATTACATCCATGCTGATGGCTTCCATTGCCATAAACAGGAAGCATGCTGCCAGGCCAATGATTATGCGATGATCATTATCAGATTCTGCTTTTGAACTTGTCATAGTTCTAAAAATCAAATACCACACTAATAATAGTGCAGCCAGACCTAAAAAGCCTGTTTCAGCAAATGCGCCTACGTAGGTTGAATGTGGATCGAAGTTGATAAAATACGGTGGATACCTTCCTTCATTTTTTAATGAAGCAATGAATGAATTAAAATTTCCGGGACCTACACCAAGTATAGGATTTTGAATTCCTGCATAGATGGCAGCTTGCTTATTGATTGTATAGTTTGTTAGGTATACGTCATAATTACCAAGGTGTGCAACTGGAGTAGCGACTGTATATGCCTTTTCGGCGCCAGTAGTTAAATCCAATGACGTAGGTTTTCGGATCAGGAAGTGTGTGCCCAACAACCAAGTAATAAAAAGCAGAACACAAAAAGCAGACACGCTCAGTCTTGAAATTTTTGTTATAAAAATATTCTGCCTGCTCAAAAGAAAAAGTATCCCAATAACGAGGAGGAGTATACTTTTTGAAAACGTAAGAATGATCCCGACACTGATGACAGTCACAGCTACATGAATAGTTTTTCGCAGCTGGTCATTTTGTTTCCATTGACTGATAAGGATTAAAAGGCAAACACTCAAAAAATTGAACAACATATTTGGACTGTTCATGAATCCTGTTGCACGAGCGACAGGTCCGAGATAAGGGTATTGGATATCTGCCGGCATCGACAGGATAGTTGCAAAGCCAAGTTGGCTTAGTATCCAGCCTGTGATACCTGATACAGAAGCTATTATGCCACTTAAGCATATAGACAGGGTAACGAAAAAATTGGAACCCGGTAAAAGTTGAAGGGACGATTTATAAATTATAAAAACGGTTACCAGGTAAACTATGCCAAGAATTTCCAGCCACGAACTATTAGAGTTTGAAAATGAAACAGAAAGCATCATCACAAGAATATATACAGCCAGACCAGCTTCCAGTACACCGGGTTTCAACAATCTGGGTATGTGATTTCTGATAGCAACTAACCACACCAGGAAGAGTGGGATAAAAACGATCTCGGGGAGTTGGATCTTTTTCTCCACAAATGGCAGGTCAAGGAGATCGGTAAATCCAAGTGACAGAATGTAGAGCAACAGCAGGTATTTCAACATGTTGGCGCCCGAGACAGAGTTCATTCTTTAAATGTACGCATCCATGGAAAACCATCTGTTTAGGGAATTGGGCTGGATATGCCTTTTTTCAAAAAAATCTTAGCTTTGGGGTCCCTTCGAAGGAGGGGAAAGCAAATAAATTGCCAGAGTGGCGGAATTGGTAGACGCACTGGACTCAAAATCCAGCGTTCGCAAGGATGTGCGGGTTCGACTCCCGCCTCTGGTACTCAATAAACTAAAAACTAAAAGTTAATAACTAAAAGTTGGCTTTTTAGATAATAGTTAATAGTTAATAGTTAAAAACTAATAGTTAGAAATCCGCTGTATCCTGACTTGCGTCTAGTTTTAACTTTTAGTTTTTAGTTATTAGTTTTTAGTTCTTTTGCCGAAGTGGTGGAATTGGTAGACATGCACGTTTCAGGGGCGTGTGTTCGTAAGGACGTGAGGGTTCGAGTCCCTTCTTCGGCACGCCGACAAACAAAGGGAATTGGAGCTATCTAGTTCCCTTTTTCTTTCCCCTCAAATCCCCACTGCTTTTTCAGCAATTACTTGTATCGGTTGTGGTATGGATGTTAAATCATCATCTAAAAGCTCGCTATCCTTTTGCTCATCATAAATATCTAGCATCTTTCTTATTGTTAATGGAATATCTGGCAAATCTACAATACTAATTTCATGGAGATGAAGGGAGGATATAACCTTTACATCTCTATCCTCAACAAATCTCTCTTTGATTCAATGAAATCAAATTGAGAACCCATTGATAACTCCTTCCTTTAATCTTGTGTATAGTTTGTAATCTTCCTGTACGAGTTTTTGTC